>DASTZM010000612.1:0-2071 GCA_035764305.1 Chloroflexota bacterium
ACGGCGACGCCGCGCGACTTCATGAGATGCAGCGCGCGCTTGGCCTCCTTGGCCACGTCCTTCGCCAGGTGGCCGGCCAGCGCCGCCAGCAGCTCGGGGCGGCGCGACTCGACGGCCGCGCGCAGCGCCGCCAGCGCCAGCGCCGGGGGAAGCGTGAGCAGATCCTCCGGCTTCGCCCTGGCGATGCCCAGGATCAGACGGGCGGCGCGCGCCGCCTCCTCGCGCGGCACGCCGGCGGCGTCGGCGACCTCCTGCGACTCCACGTTCGGGTCGCGCAGCAGCGCCAGGATGCGCCCCGGATCGGCCTCGGTTGGCATGCGGGCGGAATCTACATTTGCGCAGGCGAGCGCTCAACCGAAGCAGCGGTCGCGGCTTGACCACCCGTCACCAGCCCAATAGGGTGGCACGATCACCAGCCGAGCCCTCGCTCGGAAAGGAGCCGGTCATGAAGAGCTTCCTCCGGATGTTCGCCTTCGCCGCCGCGGCGGCCTTCGCCCTCGCCTTCGCGGCTCCCGCCAGCGCCTGCGAGTGCATGAAGAAGGACGCGACCGCGGAGCAGGGCGACGCTGCCAAGGACCAGAAGGCGACCAAGACCGCCGCCAAGTGCGCCTGCAGCGAGCACAAGGACCACGCCTGCAAGGGCGGCGACTGCAAGTGCGGCGAGCACTGCGGCGGCGGGCAGCACCACCAGCACGGCGCGAAGCCGGAGAAGAAGGCCGACGCCTCCTCCGCGGCCGGCGGCGTCCTGGTCGCCGAGGGCTGCAAGTGCGACAAGGACGGCAAGAACTGCACCTGCAAGAAGGGCGCGTGCAAGTGCGCGAGCTGCGCCGCGCCGAAGCCGGAGACCAAGCGCGCGTAGCGCCTCGCGCTGCCGCCCCGAGCGATCGGGGCCCGGGCCGCCGGCTGGGCGTTCGCCCGCCGGCGGTCTCTTTTTTGGAGGAACGACCTTACCTTTCATCGAAAGCGTTCTGTTTTTCGAGAGGGGGAAGGCACATGGAGAGCAAGGCAAAGGTGGCCGGCCACCCGGTGCATCCGATGCTGGTGGTGTTTCCGCTGGGGCTCCTGGCGACGTCGTTCTTCTTCGACATCATCCGCCTGGCCGGCGCCAGCGAGAGCTGGGGGGTCGCGGCCTTCTACATGATCGGCGCCGGCATCATCGGCGGCCTGCTGTCGGCGGTCTTCGGGCTGGTGGACTGGCTGGCCATCCCCAAGGGCACGCGGGCGAAGAGCGTGGGCGCGATGCACGGGGTCGGGAACGTGGTGGTGACCGGCCTGTTCCTGGCGAGCTGGGGCATCCGCTACGGCAACCCCGGGCGGCCGGACACCGCCGCGGTGTTCCTGTCGCTGGCCGCCGTGCTGCTCGCGGTGGTGACCGGCTGGCTGGGCGGCGAGCTGGTGGATCGGCTCGGCGTGGGCGTGGACGACGGCGCCCACCTCGATGCCCCGAGCTCCCTGTCCCACCGCCCGGCCACCGAGCGGCACGCCGCCGCCTCGCGGCCGATGGAGCCGCGGCGGGCGTGAGAACGGGGGGCTGCGCCCCCCGCCACGTCAGGCTTCGTGCTGCCGCCTCGCGCGGCCGGACCTCCTCCGGCCGCGTGCTATTTTTTCGCAGGGTAAACTCCGCCAGCGTTCACGAAGGGTCGATACCGCTGGGGTGGGATCGGCGCCGTCACGACGGACCCACAGTGCACGGCGTCAGGTCGGCGCCGCGGGGCGGCGGACACTCCTCCCATCCTGGTGCGTTGACGCGCCTTTCCCATCGGCGGAAACACTGACGGGTGCGCAGCGAGCCGATCGCGCGCGCAGGGCCGCTGCCACCGCCCACCGCTGGAGGGGGGATGACCGAGGAGGCGTCGGGTGCGCCCACGGCGCGCATCGTCGCGCTTTCGTCGCCCGGGACGCCCCGCGGCGCCGTCGGCCGCGCGGTGCTCGACGCCGTCCGCCGGCGCGCGCCCGCCCCGGACGTCGACCTGTGCGAGGTGGAGGACACGCCGGCGCTGCTGGCGGCGCTGCGCTTCGCCGGACCGGTGGTGGTGGTCGACGCGCTGATCGGCGGCGCGGAGGGCGAGGT
>DASTZM010000613.1:0-3576 GCA_035764305.1 Chloroflexota bacterium
GGGGGCGTTGCCGGTGAGGGTGTTGATGAAGGCGCGGGAGATGAAGGGCATGCACAGCTGGAAGGCCCACCCGAGGATCGAGAGCAGCGTGAAGACGACGAACTGGCCCTTGAAGCGCCAGAAGAGACGGGCGATGAAGCCGTAGGTGGACATGGTTTGGGGGCCGTCGCGCGGCGTACTCCCGTTGGGGCTGGCGGTCACGCTCGCGGCGGCGCTCGCGTTCATGCGAAGGCGACTTCCAGCCCGGTGCGGAGGAGGCCGGCGTAGCGCGATTCGGCGCGCGCGGCGAGGTCTGGGCGGGGACCGCATTCGGCCACCCGCCCGTCTTCCAGGACGAGCACGTGGCCGGCGCGCTGGACGGTGGCGAGCCGGTGGGCGACGACGATGGCCGTGCGGCCGCGCAGGAGCAGGTCGACGGCGCGCTCGATGCGCCGCTCGGTGGCGGGGTCAAGGCGGGAGGAGGCTTCGTCCAGGATGACGAGCCCCGGCTCTCTGAGGAAGACGCGGGCGAAGGCGAGGAGCTGGCCCTCGCCGGCGGAGAGGCCGGTGCCGCCGCTGGAGAGCGGCGTGTCGAGTCCCTGCGGGAGGGCGCGGTACCAGGCGCCGAGCTCGAGCAGCTCGAGCGCCTCGATCACGCGCCGGTCGGGGATGTCTCGGTTGAAGAAGGTCAGGTTGTCGCGGACGGAGGCGGCGAAGAGCTGCACTTCCTGGGTGACCATGCCGACGCGCTCGCGCACGCCGGTGGGGCTCACGGTGCGCAGATCGGTACCCCCGAGCCGGACGGCGCCGGCGGTGGGATCGTAGAGACGGAGGAGCAGGCGGGTGATGGTGGTCTTGCCGCTGCC
This sequence comes from Chloroflexota bacterium, assembly GCA_035764305.1. GTDB lineage: Bacteria > Chloroflexota > UBA11872 > UBA12225 > UBA12225 > DASTZM01. The sequence continues at coordinate 846 of DASTZM010000613.1, forward strand.
GGTGCGGCCCAGGACGCCCAGGACTTCGCCGGGTTGCAGCGAGAAGGAGACATCGTGCAGCACCGGTGAGTCCTGGTAGGCGAAGGAGACGCGATCGAGCTCGACGGAAAGTGGGCCGCTGGGGAGGGTCGCGTCGCCGCCGGTGAGGACGGTGTTCTGGCCCATCAGCTCGCGCAGGCGCCGGATGCTGGCGGAGGCGCGCTGGAGCTCTTCCAGTTGCTGGGTCAGGCGCGAGAGCGGCGCGGTGATGCGCCAGGAGTAGTTGAGGATCAGGAAGACGGTGCCGATGGTGATGGCGCCGGCCTGGTGGAGGCTGCCACCGAGTGAGAAGGCGAGCGCGGTGCCGGCGGCGAAGAGCATGATCATGGTGCCCCACTGCGCCATGCCGACGCCGGCGGCTTTGGAGCGGACGACCATGCGGGTGTGCGTCAGCTGCCAGAAGCCGCGCAGCACGTAGGGGGTGGCGCCGCGGGAGCGGATGTCTTCGGTGCCGGAGAGACGCTCCTGGATGTACCCGTTGAGCTGCGTCTGGGCTTCGCGGTCGGCGATGCTGAACGGGACGCCCAGGTGGCGCATGGCGCGGATCAGGAGCGCGCCGAGGACCGCCAGGACGGAGAAGGCGGCGGCGACGCGCCAGTCGATGGTGGCGAGGACCGCGAGCGAGCCGATCAGAAGGAGGATGCTGGAGAGGGCGCTGAGGACGAGGCGCGAGAAGAAGCCCGAGAGGGTGGCGACGTCGCCGTCGATGCGCTCGATCAGCTGGCCGGGGGTGTACTTGAGATGGAAGGGCATGTCCAGGCGCAGGCAGTGGAGCGCGACGTTGGCGCGCAGCGCGTTGGTGGTGGACCAGCCGACGTCTTCGGTGACGTAGGACTGGCAGACGCCGACGGCCTGCGAGAGGAGCGCGAGGCCGAGGAAGGCGAGCGCGGTGAGAGTCAGGGTCTCGGGCGGCGCGCCCTGCACCGCGGAGTCGATGAAGTGCGCCATGACGACGGGCTCCAACAGCTGGAGGCCGGCGGCGAGCAGCATGAGCACGACGAGCAGGGCGACCTTCCAGCGGTGGGCGGCGAGGTATTCGCGCAGGAGCTCCCACAGCTGACGGAGCGGGACCACGGGGAAGTGGGGCTCTCCTAGGGCCGTGTGGGTCCGGCGAGCGCGGCCAGGATGGCGGCGTCGGAGGCCATCGTGAGGTGGTCCGGGCCGCGGCCGGGGTCGGGTACGGGGTCGAGGACGTGGCAGCCCCAGCGCCGCAGGGTGGCGGCTGACTCCTGGGCGCGGGGGTGTGCCCAGAGGGCGGCGTTGGCGCTGATGGCGACGGTGACGTGGTGCTGGCGGCCGATGGCCTCGGCGACGATGGAGAGTGCGAGGGTGTCGGCGATGCCCTGGGCGAGCTTGTTGAGGGAGTTGAAGGTGCAGGGGGCGACGAGCGCGTCGCCGGGTGGGGTGGGATAGATGATGGGCTCGAAGTAGCCTTCGACGAGGTGGTGGCCGGGGATGGACGCCAGGTCGCGGAGGCTGACGATCTGTTTCGCGGCGGGGGTGGGGACGGTGATGACGCGGCGGTACGACGAGATGAGCGATGGGAGCAGGGCGGGGATGCGGGTGGCGGCGGCGCCGCCGGTGATGATCAGGTAGAGCGTGTCACTGGCCACCGTGTCGTGTGCCTTCCCGGACGCCTCTCGTTCATCGGATGATCTCGACCCTGGTACCGGTCGCCACCTGGCGCCAGGCGCGGTCGGCGGTAAGCGCGGGCAGGTTGTCATGCTGTGCTAGCGCCAGGCAGGCGCGATCTCCCAGAGAGAGCCCGGCACGTTTCGTGGATGGTCGGAGGAATCCGGCGCGGTACCCCAGGGCGCGATCGAAGGCGACAACGTTCAGCTCGAGCGTGTCGAGGGCTTCGCGCACCGCGGGCTCCGGCATACCGGCGTCGCTCAAGCGCGCGACTACTTCCGAGAAGTTGACCGCGCTCACGAAAGAGCCGGCCGAGATCGCGCGGGCAACGCGTTCCGCCCCGGGCTCCTGGTTGAGAAGCGCCAGTAGGGCCGAGGCGTCGACGACGTACCTCTGGGGCACGGATGGTCCGGTCTGTCCGGACTCTGGTGCGTTGCTCCTGGCAGTCACCGCGGCCTGGACGCGCTGCGCGCCACCTCATCGCGACGCTCGGCGAGCAGCTCGTCCACGAGCGACCGACCCTCGGGGACGTAGCGGCGCACCAGGTCCTGCGCCCTGCGGATCGCACTCTCTGGGGTCAGAATGCGTACCTCGCCGTCTTCGAGACGAACAATCACCTCGTCCCCCACCTCCAGGCCGATTGCCCGTCTGAACTCAGCCGGGATGACTACCCGCCCGCCCTCGGCTAACCTGGTTCGAACTGCGCCGTCAGCCACCTTACGGTCATCATGTCAGATCTTTCGCGTTGTGTCAAACACTTGATTTCCTGTCACCCTGGCTGTGCCGGCTGACCTGCGTGGCCACTCCCCATACCATCAGCGGCGGGAGGACGTCATGGAGTACCGGCGGATGGGGAGCAGCGAGCTGACGGTGTCGGCGATCGGGTTTGGGTGCTGGGAGCTGGGTGGGACGAACTACGGGCCGATCGACGAGGCGGCGGCGGTGGCGGCGATTGACCGGGAGGGTGCGGCGCTAGGGGGCGGTGGGGTAAGCGGATCCGCCCAGGCGGCGGCGCTCCCCGTGAGCGGCTAGCTACGCGGCGGCGGCCGCCGGGGCGAGT
>DASTZM010000614.1:0-2174 GCA_035764305.1 Chloroflexota bacterium
CCTCTCGGTCGCGGCGCACGAGCTGAAGACGCCGCTGGCGTCGCTGATGGGGCACGCCCAGCTGGCGCTCAAGCGCCTGGAGCGGGAAGGGCCACTGGACGCCGATCGGGTGGCGGGAGCGCTGGGCACGATCGCCGACCAGTCGAAGCGCCTGTCACGCCTGCTGTCGCATCTGCTCGACGTGACGCGCCTGGAGACGGGGCGCCTGACACTCGAGCGCGAGCCGGCTGACCTGGCGGCGCTGGTGCGGCGGTCGGTGGAGACGGTGCAGGCGCTGACCCGGCGCCACACGATCACGCTCCGCGCGGCCGAGCGGCTGGACGTGTGGGGCGATGCGCTGCGCCTGGAGCAGGTGCTGACCAACCTGCTCGACAACGCGGTGAAGTTCAGTCCCGGGGGCGGGGCGATCGACGTGGTGCTGCTGGAGCTGCCCGGTGGGGCCGACGGGCCAGGTGGGGCCGGTGTGGCGGGTGGGGAGCCCGACGCCGGGGCGCGCGGGCCGGTGGCCGAGCTGTCGGTGCGCGACCACGGGTTGGGCGTGCCGGCGGGGCAGCGCGATCAGCTGTTTGAGCGCTACTTCCAGGCGCACGCCGACGAGCACCGCAGCGGCATGGGGCTGGGCCTGTACGTGTGCCGGGAGATCGTGCAGCTCCACGGCGGCGAGATCATCTCCGAGTTCCCACCCGACGGCGGGACGCGTTTCGTCGTCCGCCTGCCGGCCGGCGACCCGGCGCTCTAGGGCCTCGCGCGGCGGCCGCGGCGGCCGGTGCGGCCGCACCGGCCGCAGACGACCTCGGCTCGCGGATCGGGTTGACCTGCGGCAGCGCGTTGGCTACTCTCAGGGCCGCACGGACGCCAAGACGAAAGGACTCCCGGTGAACGGCTTCAAGAAGTTCCTGCTGCGCGGCAACGTCGTCGACCTCGCGGTCGGCGTGGTGATCGGCGCCGCGTTCGGCGCCGTCGTGACGGCGTTCGTGAAGGGCATCGTCACGCCGTTGATCGGGCTGCTGATCGGCGCGCCCGACTTCTCCTCGCTCAACGTCGAGGCGGGCGGGCAGACGTTCATGGTGGGCGACTTTGTCAACGCGGTGATCAGCTTCGTGCTGGTCGCGGTGGTGGTGTACTTCCTGGTCGTTGTGCCGATGAACCGCATGCTCGACCGCTTCAAGCCCGCCCCCACCGCGCCGGCGCCGACCAAAGACTGCCCCGAGTGCGCGAGCAAGATCCCGGTCGCGGCGCGCCGCTGCCCGTTCTGCACGTCGGTGCTGGCGGCGCCTGGCGGCGCGGTGCCCGCCGGGTAGACCAGCGGGGTTGGGCGACCGGGGTTACGCCACCAGCTCGATGAACCCGACGTAGTCGTCCCACGCCATCAGGTGCTGCCAGTCCGGCGTGAACACGCCCAGGTGCACCCGGTAGCGTCCCGGTCCGATGTTTGGCATGGCGAAGGTCTGCTGCAGCGTGAACGGCGTGTTGGCGGGGAATGGGTACTGCGGGTCGACCATCTGCCACAGCTTGCCCTGCGCCGTGCTGGCGCCGAAGCGGTCGTCGTACAGCTCCACGTCTATAAGGAAGACGGCGTCGGCGGTGGCGGCGGTGTTCAACCGCACCGTGACGGGATCGCCCGGTCGGACGACGGTCGCGCCGTGGCCGTGCGGGGAGACCCAGTTGACCGACGCCGAGTACCAATCGAACTCGATCTTCACGTCGGGGCGCGGAGGGACCGGGGGCTCGACGGGCGCGGCCGTGTCGATCGGCGGGGGCACGGCGGCGAGCGCCGGATCGACCTCCTGGGCGAGCGCCGGCGGCACTGTCCGGGCCAGGCCGCCGAGCGGCAGCGCGATGCCGGCGGCGGTGAGGGCGAAGGTGCGGGTAAAGGCGCGCCGCGTGCGGCGCACACGGTGCGCGGCGGGCGCGGAAGGTGTAGGCAGCACGGAGAAATCGTGAACGGCCGGGCGGTACCTCGCGTTCACCACCGGTTGAGAAGCGGTTGAGGCGGGACGCACCGCCCGGTCGGGCGCGACCGGGCGGTCTGTGGACTGCTGGGCTGAGCTACGGCTCGAAGCGTGAGGACACGGGCGGCAGGCGCACGGCAAAGGTCGAGCCGCGGTGGAGACGTGGATCGTGCCGCCGTGCTGCTCCACGATGCGGTGCGCTCCGGCCAGGCCCAGGCCCAC
>DASTZM010000615.1:0-5142 GCA_035764305.1 Chloroflexota bacterium
GAGGCGCTGCCGGACTGGGAGGGCTGCGTGGTGGTGATGCCGGCCACACCGCCGGGCGGCGCGCCGGGCGGGAGCTTGGTGGGGTCCTGTCGGGCGATGACGCGGTACTCGGTCACTTTGCCGCGCTCGAAGACGACGCGCACGGTCTCGGAGTCGTCGCCACAGTCGGCGATCTGCACGTCGGCCTGGTTGGTGTACTGCCAGCGGCAGCCGCGAGCGACGTTGGGGACGGCGACCTCCTGGGAGAAGCGCTCGATGCCGGGGGCGGGGTTGGGCCTGGCGCCGGGGCGGGGGAAGCTAGGGAGCGGCAGGCCGCTGAAGAAGGGCAGGGCGGCGGCGGCGGCCGCGGCGATGACGAGCGGCCACCCGATACCGCGGGCGGAGATCAGCCTGTACCGCACGTTGGTCGCCATTTGACAGGTCTCTGGTGGCGGATCGGGTGACGGTGCGGCAACTCGTGTAGAACGGCGCCGCGGGGCCGTGTTCCAGATCAGACGAGCTATCTCGATGCAGGATCGAGGCCGCGCGTTACGGCCCGAATCAACCGAATCATGTCGGAGCGGTCTCGTTTCCTTGACGGTTCGTAACTCACGCCCTATCATGCGCCGACCGAGCAGGCTCCGGCCCCGCACAGGCGGGTGAGCAGCAGGCTCGAGAAGGACACCCTTGGAGGGAAACAGGCCGCAATGACAGGGAAGCGGACACTATCCAGGAGCAGGTTCCTCCGGCTTTCAGCCGCGTCGGCGGTGGGCACCGCCGTGACGGCCATCGCCGGGAAGGTGCCTGTGGCGCACGGGCAGATGACGTACAAGGAGGCGCCGCAGCTCGCCGCGATGGTCGCGGCGGGGCAGCTGCCACCGGTGGGCGAGCGTCTGCCGGAGACGCCGTACGTGGTGCCTCACAAGTGGGTCAACGCGGGCAAGTACGGCGGCACAATGCGCGTCGCGCTGCAGGGGACGGACGACGTCAACCCGGCGCGCCGCATCGCGAACTACATGTACGGGCACTCGCCGCTGCGCTGGCTGGAAGACGGGACGAAGATCGGACCCGGCCTGGTCGAGAAGTGGGAGAGCAACGAAGACACGTCGATCTGGACGTTCTACCTCCGCAGGGGCGTCAAGTGGTCCGACGGCACGCCGATGACGGCGGACGACATCCTCTTCTGGTGGGAGGATGAGGTCAAGGTCTCGGACCTGAAGGAGCTGCCGCCGGACGAAGCGCGCTCGGGCAAGGGCACGCTGGCGACGTTCGTGAAGCTGGACGACTACACGTTCCAGATGCAGTTCGACTCGCCGGCACCGCTGACGGCGGACCGCATGGCGATGTGGGTGAAGCGCGACCCGGCGGGCGGTGGTGGGCGGTGGATCGACCCGAAGCACTACCTGGCGCCCTACCACATCAAGTACAACCCGAACCTCAATCCGTCCGACTGGACGATCGAGTACCTCAAGCGGCGCGAGCACCGCACGAACCCCGAGTGCCCGGTGCTGACGGGGTGGAAGCTCGAGTCGATCACGACGGCACAGAAGTCGATCTGGGCCCGGAACCCGTACTACTGGGCGGTCGACAAGTCGGGCAACCAGCTGCCGTACCTGGACAAGCTGGACTTCACGATCGTGCAGGACAACGAGGTGCTGAAGCTCCAGGTGGCCAACGGCCAGGTGGACTTCATGCAGGGCAACCAGGCGCCGCACACACTGGCCGACGTGCAGACGCTGCGCCAGGCGGAGCCGCGCACCAACCTGGAGATCCGCTTCTGGGACAGTGGCGGTGGGTCGGGCTCGGTGTACTTCTTCAACTGGAATGAGAAGGACCCCGAGCTGCGCTCCCTGGTCCGCAACCCGAGCTTCTTGAAGGGGCTCTCGCACGGGTTCAACCGCGCCGAGATCCAGCGCGCGGTGTACTTCAACACCGGCGAGCTAACGACGGCAACGATGTCGCTCAAGGCGATCGAGTACAACATCCCCGGTGGAAAGGGCGTCTACCAGGAGTGGCGTGACGCCGCGGTGACGTACGACCCGAACAAGGCGAAGGCGCTGCTCGACTCGGTCGGCGTGATCGACCGGAACGGCGACGGCTTCCGCGAGTACCCGAGCGGGCGTCCGTTCGAGATCCTGCTGGAGTACTCGGTCTCCGACCCGGCGACGGGCGAGCACGTCCGCAAGAACGAGCTGATCGCGCGCGACTGGGCGCAGATCGGCGTCAAGGCGACGCTGAACCCGCGTCCGGAGACGGGCGGCGCGTTCCGCGACGCCTGGGAGGCGGGCAAGATCATGACGACGGCCAACTGGGGCATCGGCGACGGCCCGACGCACCTGGTGTACCCGCAGTGGGTGGTGCCGATCGAGCGCGAGCGCTGGGCGCCGCTGGCGGGCAACCAGTACGCGGTGCGCGGAACGCCCAAGGAGTTCGAGGAGCTCGAGAAGGCGCCGTACGACCGCACGCCGCCGCGCGAGCAGCCGGAGCCGGGCAGCTCGGTGGACCGGCTGTGGCAGCTGTACGACGCGAGCAAGGTCGAGCCGGACGCGATAAAGCGCCACCAGCTGGTGTGGGAGATGATCAAGGTCCACGTCAACGATGGCCCGTTCATCACCGGCACCGTCTCGAACACGCCGTACATCGTGCTGGTGCGCAAGGGGCTGCTCAACGTGCCCAAGCGTGACGACCTGACGCTGGGCGGGTTCGTCGGTCCGTGGATCCACCCCACGCCGGCGGTGTACGACCCGGAGACCTGGCACTGGGATAACCCGGCCGCGCACGTATAGCGGCCGTTCTGACCTGAGCCCGGACGGGGCGGCGTCGCACATGCCGACGCCGCCCCAATCTCGTTCATAGGGGTCCCCAATGATCAACTTCCTCATCAGGCGCCTGTTCTTCATGGCGATCGCAGTGGTGGTCATCTCGCTGCTGTCGTTCGTGCTGATCGAGCTGCCGCCGGGCACCGCGCTCGATTCGAAGCTGGACCAGATGCGCGCCGCGGGTGGCAACGTCTCGATCGAGCAGATCCGGGCGCTGGAAGAGCGCTACGGGATGCGCGATCCGATCCACGTCAAGTACACGAAGTGGGTGTCGGGCGCGATCCGGGGCGACTTCGGACAATCGTTCACGATGGATCAGCCGGTGAGCAAGATCATCTGGGACCGGCTCGCGTTCTCGGTGGGTCTCTCGCTCTTTGCGCTGCTGTTCTCGTGGGGAGTGTCGATCCCGCTGGGGGTGTACTCGGCGACGCACCGCTACACCATCCCGGACTACCTGATCCAGCTGGCGCAGTTCCTGGGAGTGGCGATCCCGCCGTTCCTGCTGGCGCTGGTGCTGCTCGTGGTGGCCAGCCGGACGTTCGGGCTGGAGATTGGCGTGCTGTTCTCCAAGGAGTACATCAACGCGCCGTGGAGCTTCGCGAAGCTGATCGATTTCTTCAAACACATCTGGATCTCGGTGGCGGTGCTGGCGGTGGGCGGCACGGCGGGGCTGACGCGCATCATGCGCGCCAACCTGCTCGACGTGCTGGGGCAGCAGTACGTGCAGACGGCGCGCTCCAAGGGCGTGGTCGAGCGGACGGTGATCTGGAAGCACGCGGTGCGGAACGCGCTGCACCCGCTGATCATGGCGCTTGGTACGACGCTGCCGGCGCTGATCGGCGGCGAGGTGCTGATCGGGATCGTGCTGAACCTTCCGACGACGGGACCGGTGTTCTTCCGGGCGCTGCAGCAGAAGGACATGTACCTGGGCGTGACGTTCCTGTTGATGCTTTCGCTCCTGCTGCTGATCGGCAACCTGATCGCGGACCTGCTGCTGGCGTGGATCGACCCGCGGGTGCGGCTGGACTAGGCCGGGGGAGCAGGGGAACAGACCATGGCAACAGCTGAAGCAACACTCCCACTCGGCGCGACGGTGGCGGAGCGCGAGAGCGCGTCCGACCAAGTCTCACAGTGGCGCTTGATGTGGTGGCGGTTCCTCCAGAACCGCCTCTCGGTGGCGGGCGGGATCATGCTGATCCTGATGTACGGCACGGCGCTGATCGCACCGTTCGTCTCGCCGTACGACCCGAACGAGCTGGACACGGCGCACTCGTTCGCCGAGCCAACCACGATCCGCTGGCAGGGGCTGCGGCCGACGGTGTGCCCGCTGATCCAGACGCTGGACACTTACAACTTCAAGTTCGATTACAAGGAAGACTGCGCCCGGGCGGTGCCGATCGGCCTGCTCGTGCAGGGGTCCAAGTGGCGCATCGGCCCGATCGCGAGCGACCGGCACCTGTTTGGGATCGACAAGGCGACGGCCGAGGAGGCGCTGAAGCGTGTGGCGCCCAGCGCCGCGACGGGGGCGAGCGGGGAGCGGGGTGTGGGGGTCGGCTCGGCCGCGGTGAGCGGATCGGGTGGGGCGAACTTCGATCCGCTGGCGGCGCTGTTCGCCAACGCGGCGACGGCGGCGACGGCGCCGCCGCAGGTGCCGAAGCTGTACTTGATGGGGGCGGATCAGCAGGGGCGCGACCTGTTCTCGCGGATCCTGGAGGGCTCACGCGTCTCGCTGACGATTGGACTGGTGGGGGTGGTCCTGTCCCTCATAATCGGGTCGCTGATCGGGGCGGCGTCGGGGTACCTGGGAGGGACGACCGACAACGTGATCCAGCGGCTGATCGAAATCGTGCGGTCGATGCCGACGATCCCACTGTGGGCGGCGATCGCGGCGGCGCTGCCGCGCGGGGTCACGGTGGTGCAGCGCTACTTCCTGATCACCGTGGTGCTCTCCCTGGTGAACTGGACGGGACTGGCGCGCGAGCTGCGCGGCAAGGTGCTGGCGTACCGACAGCTGGACTACATCGCCGCCGCGCGGCTGGCGGGAAGCTCGCACCTGCGCACGATCGTGACGCACATGCTGCCCAACGCGGCGAGCCACATCATCGTGGTGGCGACGCTGGCGGTGCCCGGCTCCATCCTGGGGGAGACGGCGCTGAGCTTCCTGGGGCTGGGGATGCTCCCGCCGGCGGTGAGCTGGGGAGTGCTGCTGAAGGACACGCAGCAGATCGACTCGCTCCTCCTCCATCCCTGGATGCTCTGGCCCGCGTTGCCGGTCATCGTCACGGTGGCGTCCTACTTCCTGCTCGGCGACGGGCTGCGCGATGCGATCGACCCTTACAGCTAG
>DASTZM010000616.1:0-8040 GCA_035764305.1 Chloroflexota bacterium
TTAGATAAGGAAGGAAGAGGAGCCCTTCGCAGCCGGCGGGGGCCTGCTCCGCCAGGGCGACGAGGAGGTCATAGGCGTCGACGTCGCGTTCGGCCGGCCGCGCGAGCGCGGCGGCACCGAGGTGGTCGCGCACCCAGCGGAGCGACAGCCCCGCTGCCTGCGTCACGCCCATGACGTGCCACATGCCGGGCACGCTGTGGCAGAACGCCTGGAGCGCACCGGTGGGGTCGGGCTGTAAACGGTCGGTGGCCGCGAACACGACGCCCGACGTGCCGATGGTGCACGACACCGGTCCGGGGCGCACAATGCCGTTGCCGACGCCACCCGCTGCCTGGTCGCCGCCCCCCGCCACGATGGGGAGACCCTCTGGCAGACCGGTGGCGCGCGCGCCGGCGGCGCTGACCCGCGCGCACACCTCGGGCCCCTCGTACACGGCGGGCAGCCAGGCGCGCGGGATCCGCAGCGCGTCCAGCAGCTCATCGGACCACGCGCGCTGTGCCACGTCCAGGAGGAGCGTGCCGGAGGCGTCGGCGACGTCGGTGGCGTACTCACCGGAGAGCAGGAAGCGCAGATAGTCCTTGGGGAGCAGTGCGCGACGTACGCGGCGGTAGGCGTCGGGCTCGTGCTCGCGCACCCAGAGCAGCTTGGGGGCGGTGAAGCCGGTGAGCGCGGGGTTGGCGGCGACGCGCTTCAGCCGTTCCAGTCCGACCGTGGCGTGAATCGCGTCGCACTGCGCCTGGGTGCGCTGGTCGCACCACAGGATGGCCGGGCGGATGGCGGCGTTGTGCTCGTCGATGAGCGTCAGACCGTGCATCTGGCCGGTCAGTCCGACGGCGCGCAGGTCCCGCGCCGCGGCGCCGGCATCGCGGAGGGCGCGGGGCACGGCGTCTTGTGCGGCGCGCCACCAGTCGTCCGGCTGCTGCTCAGCCCACAGCGGGCGCGGCGTGAGCAAGGGGTACTCGGCGGTGGCGGAGGACAGGACGGCACCGGTCTCCGAGTCGATGACGAGCGCGCGGACGCCGCCGGTGCCGAGGTCTATGCCGGCGACGGCGGGCATCTACTGTCCCCGCACGCCGAGCAGCAGGTCGATGGTCAGCTGGTCGAGGCGCTCGTAGGGCAGGCGGTGGCGGCCGATGTCCTCCCGGTCAAAGGTGCGTGCCCCGAGCTGCGCCGCGTTCTCCTTTGTATAGGTCGCCGTCAGCCGCTCGAGCTCGGCGTCGTGGACGAGGATCTCGCGCAGGAGCTGCTGGATCTCGGCGTCCTCGTTGAACTGGCGCGCCTTCTCCTTGAAGATCAGGTAGGAGCGCATGCAGCCGCGCGCGAAGTCCTTCACACCGTCGAGGTCCTCGGTGCGGTAGGCGTGGGCGTCGAAGTGGCGCATGCCGTCGTAGCCGGAATCTTCGAGGAGCTTGACGAGGAAGAAGCACTGCTTGATGCTCTCCGAGCCGAAGCGGAGGTCCTGGTCGAATCGACCGGGCTTCTGGTCGTTGAGGTCGATGTGGAACAGCTTGCCGGAGTCGATGGCCTGCGCGACGCCGTGGTGGAAGCTGAGCCCGGCCATGGTTTCGTGGGCCACCTCTGGGTTGACGCCCACCATCTCGGGGTGGGCGAGCGTCTCGATGAAGGCGAGATAGTGGCCGGTGGTGGGGAAGTAGAGGTCGCCGCGGGGCTCGTTGGGCTTAGCCTCCAGGGCGAAGCGGTAGCCGTACTTCTGGTCGATGGAGTAGTCGCAGAGGAAGTTCATCGCGTCGCGGAAGCGCTTGACGCCGTCGATGCCGGTCTTGGCGGCGTCGACCTCGACGCCTTCGCGGCCGCCCCAGAAGACGTAGACCTGTGCGCCGAGCTCGTGGCCGAGGCCCATGGAGCGCATGGTCTTCTGGATGGCATAGGCGCGGACGCGGGCGTCGTTGCTGGTGAAGGCGCCGTCCTTGAAGACCGGGTCGAAGAAGAGGTTGGTGGTGGCCATGGGCACCTGCAGCCCGGTCTCCTCGAGCGACCGCCTGAAGCGGCGCACGATGGCATCGCGCTCGGCCGCGGTGGCGTCGATGGGCACGAGGTCGTTGTCGTGGAAGTTGACGCCGAACGCGCCGGCGTCGGCGAGCAGGCGCACGGCGTCGACGGGATCGAGGGGTGGGCGCGATTCGGCGCCGAAGGGGTCCCGGCCCCGGTTGCTGACGGTCCAGAGGCCGAAGGTGAACTTGTGCTCGGGGCGCGGGTCGTACATGGTGGCTCCTTTCCGGACGGGCGTGACGCGACGGAGTGCGAGTGGTTCTACACCCGCGCGTTCTCTGACGCTACACCTCCCTGGGGCCGGGCGCATCGGTGGTTCGCCCGGATGCGGGGCGTCCCGGTTGGGTGACGTACGACGGAGCGCCGAGAGCGGTCAGGCGCCGATCACGTACGGGCGCATCATCTCGTGGTCTTCGTGCTCGACGATATGGCAGTGCCACACGTACAGGCCGGCGCGGTCGAAGGTGGCCTTCACGCGGGTAATCTCGCCGGGGTAGGCGATGACGGTGTCCTTGCGCCCGGTCTCCCATCGCTCGGGGCCACGCGCCGGGCCGTGGAACGGCTGGCGCTCCACGAGCTGGAACGTGATCTCGTGGATGTGAATCGGGTGGGCGTCCTGGGTGAAGTTGTACAGCTCCCACACCTCCGTGGCGCCGAGGGCCGGATTCTCCGTGATCGCGTCGTTCCAGCGGCGCGGCACGCCTTCGCCGCTGGCCACGGTGCCCAGCAGCGCGAAGCGCGGGCCAAAGGCTTCGCCCTTGGCGCAGTCGAGCACGACATCGTCGTACCTATCAGTGCCGACGCGGACGGTCTGCGAGTCCTGCTCGTTCAGGGACACCTGGCGGGTTCTCGTGGCCGCCGGGAGCGGCGGCGCCGCCGGCAGGACCAGCAGATTAGGCGGGGTGCTCGTGTCGCGGGAGGTGGCCGCGACGACCCGGAGCTGCATGATCCGCCCGGTCGTCGCGCGATCCGCGGGCTCGAAGTCGACGCCTGGCTGGCCCCCGCCGAAGGGCTCATCGGGCGCGACGTTCTCGAGGATGAGCCTGGTCCCGACGGCAACGTTGGTGAAGTCGACGATCACGTCGGCGCGCTCGGCTGGTCCCAGCAGGAGACGGTCGAGCTGCGCGGGCGCGGGCAGAAAGCCCCCCTCGGCGCCGATCTGCCAGAAGGGAAGATCATTGCTGAGCTTGAGGATGAGGAACCGCGAATTGCAGCCGTTGAGGAGTCGGAACCTGTAGCGCCGCCGCTCGACGTCGAGATAGGGCCACGCGCGGCCGTTGACGACCATGGTGTTGCCGAAGAACTCGGGGTTGAAGATGGGTGAGACATCGCTCGGCCGGCCGTTGCAGGCGCGCTGGGGGATGAACGGAATATCGAGGTGGGGCTGGGTGGGGGGCTGATTGAGACCCTCGAAGAAGGCCCGGTTGCTGGGGTAGAAGAGCGATCCGTCCGCGTTGAAGGAGCGATCCTGAATCGCGATGGGGATCTCGTAGTACTTCATCCCCGGCGGATCACCGAGTGCGGGGGCCGGGCCCGGCAGGATGCCTCCCAGCTTGTCGCCCGGCCCGCCGCGGAGGAGGTAGAACCCGGCGGGGCCCGCGTAGACGTTCGAGCGGGTCATGCCGAGTGAGTGGTCGTGGTACCAGAGCGTCGCCGCGGCCTGGATGTTGTCGTACTGGAAGACGGCGCTACCCGGCGTCCACGGCTGTCCGTACAGCGCCTCGGCCTGCGCCCGGAACCGGTCGTAGTACGATCCCACCTCGGCATATCCCGCGGGGATGTTCGTGGCCGCGGGGAGGAACCAGGCCTCGGGGAAGCCATCGCTCTCTTGACTCGCGTGTGCCCCGTGCAGGTGCGTCACGATCGGCACCGGCCCACGGTAGGGAGTAGGGTCCAGCCCTTCGGCATCCCGACTGCCGTACCCGCCGGGGGGATTTGCCCAGTGCAGCGTCTGGTCGACCGGCAGGAGGTGCGGCAGGAAGCGACCCTGCGCGTCGACGAGCTGGTTGATCCACTTGACGCGGACGGGCGAGCTCCACTTCGCCTCGATCGTGAACGCCGGGTAGTTGAAGCTCCGTGGGTCGGCGACGGAGCCGTAGCCCCAGATCGTCGTCGCGGGCAGCCCGGACGGGAGGATCTGCTGACGGAACTGCCGGACGGCGATCTCGTAGTAGTCGATCGCCTTGGCCGCCGCGCCGGATATCCGGCGCGTGCGCGGCATCGCCGGCGGGACCACGAGCGGCTGGCTGAACTGCGGAATGGCGGTGGGGTCGAGCGTGCCACCGGGCACTGGCGCGTCCGAGACGGCGGCCGCGGCGCGCGCCGGCGCACCTCGAGCTGGTGTGGCGAGGAGCAGCGTCGCCCCACCGCGGACCGTGCGGGACAAGAACCACCGTTTCGTTGCCATGGCCAGGCACCTCCTCGTGCCACGCCGATCGGCCCGAGACCCGCTAGTCCATCGGATCGGCGCGCTGCTCGCGCGGAGCGTCTGGCGCCAACGTTGCGGTGCTTGTCAACGGCGGTATACGGACGGTAAACGCGAGGCGACTCGAGCGGGTTAGCGGGCGGCTGAGCCGTCTGGCCAGCTTGTTCCGGCCGCGGTGGGTTAGGCGACGAGCGTGAGGACGCGCAGCGTGTCGTCGACCCGGGCGACGCCTGAGATGGCATAGGCGGCGGAGAGGATGGCGTCGCGCTCGTGCCAGGAACTGACGCTGCCGCGGAGTGTGACGGTGCCGTGCTGTGCGGCGACGGTGACCTGCGGCGCGCGGTCGCCGAGGACGCAGCGCAGGGCGGCCCGGACGGCGCGGCGCAGCGCTGCATCGTCACCGGGAGCAGAGCCGCCGATGCGGATGTGGTTGGCAATGCGCTCGACTCCCGGCACGGCGCCGGCCGCGCGTTCGGCGCGGTAGCGTTGGCAAGGATCAGAGACGGTGCCCTCAAGGGTCAGCCAGCCATCGTGGATGGTGGTGGTGATGCGCGTGGCAGGGAGGTCGGCCTCTTCCTCGAGGGCACGCCGGACGGCGTGCGCGATCTCGGCGTCGGTGGGTGGGTGGGGGGTGGCGGGCGACACGACGCGCACGTGGTTGACGACGTCGAGCACGCCCGAGACGCGGTGGACGTCACGCTCGGCGGCGAGCGCCGCGGTCTCGGTCTCCACAGTGCCGGTCAGGGTGACCACCGCCCCCTCGACGCCGATGCCGATGCGGCTGGCCGGCACGGCACAGTCCGCTTGCAGCGCGTCGTGTACTCCTTGGCGCAGGCGCTCGTCGGCGGACGCCGGCACGCCAACGCTGTCCGGTGCGAACCGGATGTGGAGCCGTGACACCTCTACCTTGCTGATGGCCATGGTGGCTCTCCCGTATCTGTGTGGGTCGGGGCCCGCTTCGCGCGGTAGCTCCCCGTGGCCGGATCGTAATCCTGCCGGGTAACGGGGCGCGTCGCGGGAGGTCAACGCGCCGTGAACGATGCGACCGGAGCCCCGGACAGGAAGGGCGGCTCAGAGTGCGGCGGGCGGGGCACGGCAAATCAGGCAAACCCCGGATGCGTTGCGACGCCACGAGGCATAGTGTGGGCGCCACTGCGCGGGCCGCGAGTGGCGCGGCCGCGCGTCGATGGAAGGTCCTGATGGGCGGTGCACTGAACACGGCACTGGGCGAGGTTGGCTCGCCGGAGCGGCGCGCGCTCATGCAGAGCGACACGCTGCACATCGGCTTCTACCGAAAGGGCAAGGCCGACTATCCCGAAGACATCGTGCCACCGGCGGTGCTGCGCGCGCTGGCGCAGCACCTGAAAGTGGACTTGGAGACCGAGGGCGTCTTCTGGGGCGACTACTGCTTCTTTGCCGGCGTGACGGGGGAGGCGTTCCGCTTTCTGGACGTGATGGTCGCGCCGCGCCAGAAGGACAACCGGCCGCTGGTGGAGCGCTACGGGCGGATCACGCTGGCGGAGATGTACCGCCACGCGCTCGACGCGGCGGGGCTCGAGTTCGAGCTCTACGCCGGGCTGGGTGCGAGTGAACGCGAGACGCTGCGCCGGCGGATAGTCCAAAGCCTGAGCGAGCGGCGCACGCCGGTGATCGGTCTGGGCGGCTTCGATCCACCCGAGCCGTGGCTGATCACGGGCTACGACGAGGATGGGGAGGTGCTGCTGGGCTGGAGCCACTTCCAGGACGAGGCCAAGAACGCTCCCAATGTCACCTTCGAGCCGGGTGGGGAGATCCGCCTGCGCAACTGGCACGAAGCGCTCGACGGCGTCCTGATCGTCACCGGTCGCGGGCCCGCGCCGGCGCGGCGCACGGTGTATCTCGACGCGCTCCGGCGGGCAATCGGCGAGCTGGGGGTGACAGGGGGAGAGGGCGGGGAGCTGGGCACGGCGGCGATGGCGAAGTGGGCGGCGCAGCTCGAAGCCAGCGAGACGTTCGCCGGTCTCTCGCCCGACGCGCTGGCGGCGGCGCAGTCGGCGCACTCGGCGACGGCGGGCGATCATGCCGAGCGGCGCGCGCTGGCAAGCAGCTTCGTCGAGCTGGCGGCGCGCTTCCTTCCTGAAGCGTCGGACGATCTCCACGCGGCGGGGGCGGCGTTTCAGGGGGCGCACGACACGGTGTATGAGTTCTGGGAGACGATCGCCAGGACCGGGCCGTTCGACCCGGACCTGGCGAAGTTCGCGGACCCGGCGCGCCGGCGCAGCATGGCCGCGCTGGTGCGACGCCTGGTTGTGCTGGACGAGCGTGCCAGGCGGTACCTGGAGCGGGCGGTGGCGGTGGTCGACGGCGCCGGTCCTGGGGAGGGCGTCCCGCCCGATGCGCTGCTCGACGGCACCGTCCGGCTGACCAAGGCACCGGGCGCGGTGCGCGGCGCGGCGCCGCCGGGTGGGAGCTGGTCGCCGCAGACCGTCCACCTGCCGCAGGCGATGCGCATGCTGGCATCGTTCCTGGGCGAGTCGCTCGGGCGGCTGGTGGGGACCGCGTCGGTGCCGGACACGGTCGACTACGCGCTGTGGATGGGACTGACCGGGGCGGCGTTTGGGCCGCCCGGCGACGGTCCCGAGCGCTGCAACGTGGCGCTGGCGCTCGACGCGCTGGGCTGCGACTTCGAGCTGTGGCTGAGTCGCGAGCTGGCGGGCGAGACGGGCCTGGCGGGCCGCGCGTGGGGGTGGGACGACAACCTGCGCCGGCGCATCTTCTGGAACCTGCGCGACCGCGGGCTGCCGGTGCTGCTGTTCAACTGCGGCGCGTGGCCGGACTGGTACCTCGTGACTGGGGCAGAGGGCTGGTTCACGCTGTATGGCTACGGGGGTCCGCGCGGCGACGGCGAGCTGCCCGGCGCGCCGCTCGATCACCGGCTCAACGCGCTGCGCCCGATCGCGCTGTTCGAGGGGATGAAGGGCCGGCAGACGTGGACGGTGAACGTGACCGGCAAGCGCACGGCGGTGGTGGCGCCGGAGGAGGCGTACCGGCGCGCGATCGCGTGGGGTGCGGCGAAGCTCGGTGCACCGGGGAGGCGGGTGCTCGATCCGGACCACCGGGAGCGCGGGGAGGCGGAGCTGCTGGAGCGGCGCAGCTACGGCGGGGTGTTCCTCGACCTCGCCGCGGACTGCCTGAAGGATGACCGCCTGCGCCGCGCCGCCGAGCGAGTCCGCAACGTGAGCCGGCTGGTGGAGCAGATCTGGGCGGTGGGTGGGCGGCCCGGGAGCCCCGAAGCGGCGGAGCGGTACGCCGACGCCGCCACGCGCAGTGCCGTGGCGGAGCTGGTGGCCGAGGTCGAGCGGGAGGACGCGGCGGCCGCGGCGCACCTGGCGGCGAGCGTCGCGGGGTGATTCCATCTCAAGACGGGGCGTGACTGGCGGCCACGTGGCTTTCGCGGTACGTTCCGCGTGGGCGCCGGCGTGGTAAAGGAGCGCAGGAGAGACGACATGGACACAGGCGGAAGCAGAGACTGGCGTGGCAACGGCCGCGGGTCGGCAGGCTGGCACGTGGGGCCAACGCGGCGGCTGGTGATGGGCGGCGGGCTTGCGGCCGGCGGCGCGCTGCTG
>DASTZM010000617.1:0-7778 GCA_035764305.1 Chloroflexota bacterium
AGCGTCCCGGCCATCGTCCTGTTCGCCGTCGTGTTCCGCCGCTACGTCCTCACGTTCGCACCCTCCCCGGTCGTCGGCGCCATCGCCGACTTCGCCGTCGCGGTCACCGTGGCGGCGGCGCCGCTCTATCTGCTGGCGGTAGGCCTCGAGTCGGCGATGGTCCAGCTCGTCGCGGCCGGCGAGGCCGGTCGCGACTCGCTCCTGGGCGTCTTCGCCAGCTGGGACTGGGTCTACAACAGCTTCGCCTACTTCCTGGAGGCGGGCTACATGGGCGCCTGGGCCTTCGTCGCCTGGCGGACCGGCGCGCTACCGCGCTGGATCGGGGCGGTCGCCGGCGTCACGGCCCTGGGGCACCTGTTCAATTCCCAGGTGCTCATGGCCGGTCTGAGCGACAACCTGACACTAATCCCCACCGCCTTCTTCCTCCTGTGGTTCGTCGCCACGGGGATCTACCTGGTCCGGGGAGGACGGATGACTGGCTCCGCCGCCGTGGCTGATCCGCTGACCGTAGCACCGGCAACCGCCGGAGTCGGCGCGGCGGCAGTCTGATCCGGGCACGGCGATGGAGGCGGACTTTCGCTGGGGCAGTCCACTCGGGGTGAGCGTGGTGCTCTTCCTTGTTTATGGCGCGATCTACCTGCTGATCGGCGGCGCCTGGCCGCTCGCGCACCGGCTCGGCGCCGACCGCGCGTACCTGATCATCTCGGAGCGCACCGACGCCGCCGTGTTCGGGCCGTCGCCGGCCGAGATCCTGCGCACCAACCATCAGCTGGACCAGCTGCGCACCATCCTCTTCGCCATGATGTGCGGTCTGATGGTCGCCGCCGGCACGCTCATCGCCACCGTCGCGTGGTTTGGACTGCGGCGCGGCCAGCCGTGGGCGCTCGCCGCGCTCGTGCTCGCCGGTGTCGCCGTGTTGCCCTACTGGTGGATCGTCTTCCGGCCCTACACACAGGTCGGCGCCCCGATCGGACTGGGCGACCTGCCGCCGTTCATGTGGGTCCCCGCCGCGCTGCTCGGTCCGGCCGCGCTGGTCGGGTGGGTTGGGCTCCGCTGAGGGACTCGGGGTCGCCGCGCAGCAAGGAGCAGGTGCATGGACGCCGCGTTTCGCTGGCTGAGTCCGTTGGGCGCATCGGTGGCGCTGTTTCTCGCGTGGGGGCTGGTGTGGGCCGCGGGTCTCGTCGGTCTGCCGCTGCTGTTCGCGCGCGGTTTCCCGCCGTGGCTACTCTTCTCGGCGCGGGCCGACGCGGCGTTGTTCGGCGCACCGCCCGACGCGATACGCGCCGCGCAGCCCGCCGCGGCGGAGGCGCAGTGGTTCCTGTCCTATCTGATCGGGATCGGCGTCACATCTGCCGGCGTTGCGATTGTGTGCATCGCGTGGTTCGGGCTGCGTCGCGGCGAGGTGTGGGCGTTCTGGTCGCTGGTCGCGGCGGCGGTGCCGCTCGCCGCGCTGTACCCGTACGCGATCTCCCGCTACGTCCGCCTGGGGGTGACGCTCGGGTTGGGAGACCTCCAGCCGTTCGTCACGATCCCGGCGCTACTGGTCCCACCCGCGATCGTCCTCGCGTGGATCGGACTCGCCGGCAAGGTGTAGGAGGCCAGGAAGCCCGGTGAACAGGGGGGGATGGGGCCACAGCGACCGCGCGAGCGACGCTGAGGAGCCGGCGCTGACGCCCACGCTGATCGCGGCGGCGTTCGCCGGCCTGGGTGGGTTCGTGGTCTTCCTGGTCGTCCACGCGCTGTGGATCCTGCCCATCTGGTTCATCGCCGCGCCGGGATCGGTCGTCGCCGCGCTGGGCGGCGCGGGCGCGGGGTGGGCCTACCACGAGGTACGCCCCCGCTTTCGACGGCCGGTGGGCGCGATCCTGGCGCTGCTGGGGCTGCAGCTGGTTGCAGTCGCACCCGCGCACGCGCTCGCCATGGCGCGCGGTCCGCTTCCGCCCGGCTTCGTGACCAACCCGCCGGGTCCGTTCCTCCTGCGCGTGATGACCGAGCTGCTCGTCGGCGCGGCGGCGATCGGTGCCGTGGCCGGTGCGGTGATGGCGCCGGGGCGGCGGCGGGCTGCAGTTGCCACCGCCGCCGCAGCGGTGGGACTTGCCATCGGGCCGGGCCACAACGTGCCGCTGCTCGCGGCGGCTCCGGCAGCGCCGAAGATGTGGCTTCTCCTGGGTGCGTCGATCCTCACCGCCGCTGTCCTGTTCGTCCCGGCATCTCGACTCCTTTGCCCCGCCAGGCTGCGCCCGGCGGGCGCGGCGCCCCACCGCATGCAGACCAATGGTGTCTGACCAAGGAGACCGGCCTGTCGTGGCGGCGGACGCGGGGAGAGAGTGAGCCGTGGCGATCGATCCCGTACGCTGGCGACACCGTCCACCAGGAGCGCGGTGCCGGCGGGCACCGCCGTCCCCGAGCTGATCGCCAACGTCGCCCTGTCCTGCCGCCGCTCCTCGCCGCCTGGCGCGGCGAACTGACCGCCAGGGACGTGCTCATGCACGCCCAGACTGCCGCCACGGTCCACGTCGCAAGGCTGGGTTGACCGTCTGGCCAGCCGGTGGTATACCGGCGCCATAACCACGCGCCGCCGCTTGGTCCTCTCGATGGGCGCCGCCGCCCCGGCGGGCGCGGTTGCCGCGTGCGGTCAAACTGCCCGTGAGGCGACGCCCGCCGACCAGGCAGTGCGTGTCCCCGTCACGCTGCGCGTCAACTACCGCACCGAACAGTGGATCGCCGATCGGGCCAAGGCGTTCACCGGCGCCAATCCCCACCTCACGATCGACCTCGTCGCCAACTCGGGCTACGAGAAGCTGATCGTGCTCGCCGCCGCTGGCGACCTGGGCGACGTCTACTGGGCCAGCACCGGTCAGGGCTCCTACTTTGAGCTGGCCGGCACCGGCCACGCCGCGGAGCTCGACGCCACGATCAAGCGCGACAGGTACGACCTCAGGCAGTTCTACCCGCACGCGCTCGAGCAGGCCCGCCTGGACGGCAAGCAGTACGGCATGCCCGAGGGCATCCATCCCGGCGGCTGTGCGCTCTACTTCAACGTCAGCCTGTTCGAGCAGGCCGGCCTCAAGCCGCCGTCGCTCGACTGGACTGTCGACGACTTCGTCTCGGCGGCGCGTCAGCTCACGCGGCCCGGCCAGTGGGGGCTCGTCTTTGCCGATCCGATCTACGCCCGCCTCGCCTCGTGGCTCCGTACCTGGAACGCCGAGTGGCTCGACCCACCGACATTCGGCAAGAAGGCGGTCTTCGACACGCAGCGGGCCATGCAGGGCTGGCAGTGGCTCTGGGACCTGCCGCACCGCCACCGGGTCGCGCCGGTGAAGGGCGTCGATCGAGCCTCGTTCACGGACGGCAACGTCGCCATGCTGTTCGGCGAGTTCCACCTCAACGCCGCGCCGACCAACAGCATGCGCCGCACCATCGCCGACAAGTTCAAGCTCGACGCCACACTCGTACCCAAGGGGCCGGGCGGCAAGCGCGGTTCGCACGCCCACGTCAACATGTGGTCCACCCACGCCCGCACCAAACACCCCGACGAAGCCTGGCTGCTCCAGAAGTGGTTCGCCAACAAGGACTCTGCCATGGCGCGCGGCGAGGACACGAACTCGCCCGGCTCCCGCGTCGACGCCTGGAACGATCCGCACTTCACGTCGCGGCCGATGTACCAGCTATTCAAGAAGGTCGTCGAGGACGGCCCCGGTCCGATGGCGCTGCCGTGGAACTTCCAGATGGTCGAGATTGACACGCTGACTCAGAAGGCGTTCGAGCCATTCTGGACCGGCCAGCAGTCACCCCAGCCGCTCATCGCTGCCGTCAAGGGCGAGTACCAGCAGCTTCTCGACCGCCCGCGCCCCGCTAAGCGTTAGCCGTTTCGGTGCTCAGCCAGCGCGCTGATAGAGCGCGTCCACCTCGTCCTGCATTTTCGCCAACCCATCCCGCACGTTGATCTTGTTGTCGAAGATGTCGTTCAAGATCGGGTTGTAGACCGCCACCTGGTGTGTGTGTAGACCACCCCGTCAGCGGAGGGAACCCAGTGGTCGTCCCCACGGGTTGGTCGCATTCACCATACTGAGGAAGGTCGGAAAGACCCCCCTCCGCAGGCGCTCACGAGCGCGTGCCCCCGGAGATCACCGCACTTGACATAACTGAGAGGAGGGGGCCGGAGCTCCGCGATGCTTGGACGCGCCCGCACCGAGCACCCTCTAACACCGCCGACGGGGTGGGCTGGGCGTGCGGGTGGAGGGTGTAGAGGGTGTAGCCTGGGGTCATGGCGGCGGTCGCGCTGGTCGGGCTGGAGCGCGGGCTGGCCGACCTGGTCGAGGCCGGGCTCCGGGGCGAGGGGCACGCCGTCGCCCGGGTGCCGCTGGACGCGGGGACCGTGCGGGCGCTGGGCCGGCGCCGCCCGGACGCGGTGGTCCTGGACGGCCACGCCTACGCCAACACGCGCGTCCTGCTGACCGACCTCCGCGCCCAGCCCGCGACCGCCGAGCTGCCGGTCGTACTGCTGGGCCCGGCGCGCCCCGCCGAGGTGCCCCACTTCGAGGTCATGGAGCGCCTGGGCCGCGCCTTCGAGCTCGACGCGCTGCTCGCCGCCGTCCGCCGCGCGCTCGGCGCGACGTACACCGGCTGAGTCTCCCGTGTTCCTCGATTCCGGCTGGCCGGCAACACCACGCTGCAGCGCGGCGCCGCCACGGCGCGTCATGCGCCGCCCGCTGCCACGCATTCCAGCCGGGCCGCCGCCGCACATGCCGACGGCTACGCCCGTCAATGCCCGTGGCCCACCCGGCGAACGTGGCGCCCGACCCTGGTGGGTGGCGGGAGGCCGGGCGATCGACGTCCTCGCCGGCGGCGCCAGCCGCCCCCACGACGACGTCGAGATCGGCCTGCTGCGCCCGGACCTCCCCGCGCTGGGAGAGCACCTCCGCCGGCGCGGGTGGCGCCTCCAGCGGTTCGAGGCCGCGCCGCCCGGCGCTGCGGGCGGCGGCGCGTGGGCCCCCTCGCGCCCGGCAAGTCGTGCCAGACCACGGCCGGTGCGCGAGCGTACCGCCAGCGCGCCGCCTGCGTTGCCGCGGTTCTGCCGTTGTTGCTGGGCGGTCGCAGTTGAGCGGCGGGCGTACCATGACGTTGGGGCACCGGTTGCGGCGCTTGGTCTGACGGATCGGAGGTCGAGCCATGGATCCAGGTCTGATGGGGCGACGGGCGATGGTGGCGGCGATAACGGCGGCGGTGCCGGCCGTGGCGGCGGCGTGCGGCGCGCTGGGGGGCACGCCGCCGGACGGCGCACCACGGAAGCCGCCGCGCAGCGTCCCGGTCTCCATCTGGGCGCGCGGCGCGAGCGACAAGCTGGTGTTCGACCGCATCGCCGACGTGGTGCAGGCGCAGGCGCCGCACCTCGCGCCGGCCACCGAAGCGGTGTCCGACCTCAACAACAAGCTCGTCGTCACGCTGGCGGGCGGCGGCTCGCCCGACCTGGCGGTGGTCAACATGCCGTTCGGCGTGCCGATGGTCGGGCAGGGTGCGTTCGTTCGCCTCAAGTCCTATCTGGCGAAGGACAAGGCGACCGAGGCCGAGCTGAAGAACTTCGCCCCGCCGGCGCTGCAGGCGTACCGCTTCCAGAACGAGCAGTACGCCATCCCGATCACGAACGAGACGATCGTGCTCTGGTACAACGCCGACCTGCTGCGCCAGGTCAACCTGACGCCGCCGGCCGAGATCGAGAACGACCCGCAGAAGTGGAGCTGGGACACGCTGCTCGATTACGCCCGCAGACTCAACCGGGGTCGTGACCAGACCCGCGAGGTGTTCGGGCTGTTCATCGGCGGCGGCATCCAGGCCTCGTGGGGCAACCTGTCCTACTCCAACGGCGGGCGCATCCTGAACGAGGCCGGCAGCAAACTGGTGGTGTCAGAGCCGGCCGCCGCCGAGGGAATTCAATGGTGCGTTGATGCCATCTGGCGGCACGACGTGGCGCCGCAGCCGGCGACAACGAAGGCCGAGCCAAATCGTGTCCTCTTCGCCAACGGCCGCCTGGCGATGGTGTGGGACGGGGAGTTCTTCCGGCGCTACCTGTTTGGCGCGCAAACACCGCAGGGGGTGCCGTTCAAGTTCGACCTGGCGCAGATCCCGTTTGCCCCGAAGACGCGCAAGCGGGCGAACGTGTTCCACACGCTGGGCCTGCCGATCATGCGGGACAGCAAAGTCCCAGACGGCGCGTGGGACTACCTGAGCGTGTTTGCCACCAAGGATGCCCAGCAGCACGTCACGGATGCGTGGGGATCGCGCGGGGGAAACGTGAAGACGTACGAGCCGTGGCTCAAGAGCAACGCCGGTGGCGGTCCGCCGGCCAACTACGCCGCGATCACCAAGTCCGACGCGCACGGCATGATCTACCCCGCATCGCCGTACCTACCGTCGAACGAGCTAACGGAGTCGATGGATCGCTTGATGCCGCAGATCTTCGAGAACACGCTGCCGGTGCGCACCGGTCTGCAGCAGATCGATCAGGAGACGAACGCGAAGCTCGAGCCGGCCGCGAAGGCGGCGGGAGCGCGCTAGACGGTCGCTTCATTCCGTTTCACACGATCGCCCCGGTGATCAGCTCGATGGCGTTGCACGGGACGTTGACCTGGCGGAAGAAGCCCAGATCGCGCCGCAGTACTTCTCCAGACTCCCGGTTCTCTGCGCGATCGGATCGCGGAACGGGTTCATCGAGACGCGGCCTTAGCAGGGAGAACCTGCACCGACGGGGAACGCGCGGACCTCGGTGACGTACGCCACGCACGTCGAGCGCTTCTCGCGGCCGTAGTGCCGGCGGTACGCCCCCAGCTCGAGGTCCTCCAGCACCGACATGTGGGGCAGGATGGCGCGCCCCTCGGGCACGTGCGCGATCCCCAACTCCACGATTTTCGGCGGGCGCAGGCCGCTCCGGGAGCGACCGCCGTGGGGCCCATACCGACGCGACCAGCCGCACCACCGTCTCCCGCTTCACCCGACGCCTTGCTTCTGGCTCCGGCAGACACGCCCCGAACGCCATCGTCAGCGCGGAGCTGTAGCTCAGGGTAGGACGAGGTCGAGCGTCAATCTCGAGATGCCCCACCGTCCGCGTCGCTCCACGTCGCCCGACCGTGCGGCGAGCTGTCGAGGCGGCGGGCCGCGACCGTGAGCAGATGTGCCGCCAAGAGCCCGACGGCGATGCCGGCCACGACCGCCTCGATGACCAGCGCGACGGAGCCGCCCAGGTCTTCCACGCTCGTATTTGGAGCCCGCTACCGCGCCACGGTCACGAGCAGCTGGAGCCCGACACCCGCGGCGTGGGACAGGCCCCAGGCGAGGAGCGCCGCATAGGCCGCCAGCCCCGCCACGAGGAGTCCCGCCGCGAGGCGCTCCCGCGCCGCCGCGCGCGGTCGCGCTCACGCGGGCACCCTGGCCACGCCGAGCAGGCCGTGGCGCCGGGCAGCGGCGGCGGCGCGGACGGTGGGGGCGCCGAGCAGGTCGACCGCGCGCCGCAGGTCGGCGATCACCTCGCCGACCGACACGCGCCTCAACCCGGCAATCTCGGTTGGGGAGTAGCCTCGCGCCGCGAGCGCCAGCGTCAGCCCCCACTACCTGACCCACCCGGACCGCCGCCCGGGGCGCTACGTTGCGCGCTGGAACCTGGTCGTGCCGCCCGAGTTCCTGGCTGCCTCCTGGGACGAGGGGGAGGGCGAGTTTGGCGCCGGACTTGGCGCCGCGGACGGCGCCGCGGGCGCACGCGACAACACCCAGGTACCGGTGTGAGA
>DASTZM010000618.1:0-5193 GCA_035764305.1 Chloroflexota bacterium
TCAGCCGCGAGCGCCGTCTGCGGCTCGCCGGCCACGCCCTCGCCGAGGCGTCCACGCGCGACGCCATCTACGCCGCCGCGCTCTCCGGCGCCCGGGAGCTGCTCGCGGGCACCAGCCACTTCGGCGTCGAGCTCGCCATCGGCGACGGCGCAGATTCCCACGTCGTCGGCGCCGCCGGCGAAGACGCCGCCACCGCGCACGGCCACCAGCGGTCTCACTTCCGGGTCCCGCTCGTCGCCCACGGCGTGCGGGAGGGCGCCCTCGTCGTCGCCAGCCAGGCCGCCCTGGACGAGGAGCTGCGTGACGACCTCGAGACGCTCGCCGATCTGACCGCCCTCGCCGTCGAGAGCCAGGTGCTGCTCGACGGAACTGTTCCCACCAGTTCCACTGCTCCCGCACCGGAGACCGTCGCCTCACCGTTCCACCGCGCCCGCGAGAGCTCCAGCGATGCCCTGCGCGGCGTCAGCGCGGCGCACGTCCTGCCGTCGCTCTGGCGCTTCCCGCGCTCCCTGCCGGGCCGCGTGCGCTGGCTCTTCCTCGCCGGCGGCCTCGTCGGCGCCACCTGGGTCGCGATCGCCTCCATCGCCACCGCCATCGGCGGCGCCTTCAACCCGCTCCAGCTCCTCGCCATCCTCGCCCCCGTCTGGCTCGGCGCGTGGTGGCTCTACGGCTACCGCCGCGACGACTTCCCACTCGCGGGTGACGTCGTCGTCGCCGCCCTGCTCGGCGGCGCCATCGCGGGATCGAACTCGTTCGTCGTCGTCCAGCCGCTGATCATCGCCAGCCTCTGGGCCCGCGCCTCCCACGGCGCCACGCGCGGCGTCGCCATCGCCGTCATCCTGCACGCCGTCGCGTTCTACGCGGCCGTCGCACTCTCCCCCGGCCGTGGCGCCGGCCTGCTCGGCCCCATCGCTATGGTCGTCCTGCCGCTCGTCATGGTCGTCGTCGCCGGTGCCGTCCACTTCCTCGCCCAGACGCTCCACCGCTACGAGCGCGCCCTCCAGCGCGAGCGCGCGCTGCGCCTCGCCGGCTCCTTGCTCGTCGCCGCCAGCGACCGCGCCCACGTCCACATCGCCGCGCTGGACGGCGCGTCTGCGCTCCTGCGCGAGACGCCCGGCGCCGCCGCCGTCGTCGCCGTCGGCGCGGCGCGCAGCGGCCAGGCGCCCGTCGACAGCGACGACATGGAGGTTGTCGCGGCGGTCGGCGAGCACGCGGCCCACGCGCGCGGCCGGGCGATCCACCTGCGCGACCTGCCCGACAGCATCCGCGAGACGCTTCACCGCGGCGACCCCGTCGACCTCGCTGGAGCCGACGCCGCCGTGTGGCAGGCGCTCGACCTCGAGGGCACCCCCGGCCCGGTCTTCGCCGTGCCGCTCCACGCCCGCGGCGCGCTCGAGGGCGCCATCGTCGTCGGCAGCGAGAAGGCCGTCGACGCCGAGCTGAAGGATGACCTCCAGACGCTCGCCTCCCTCGCGGCGCTGGCGCTCGAGGACGTCGTGCTGGCCGAGAGTCGCGGCTAGCCGGCGCGCGCGAACTTCTGGAAGGTGTGTGAGCCGGGCGCAACCGCGCCCGGCTTCACCGCGAAGGTGTTGGTGACCTCGGCGACGTAGACGTCGCCGCGCGAATCGACGCCGATGTCGTGCGGCGCGATGAGATTGCCCGCAGCGGTGGGATCGTCGCTGGCTCCCCAGCGCGCCAGCACACGGCCCTCTGGGCTGAAGACCGTCGCGCGGCCGGGGCGGCTCGTCGCGATCTCGCCGTGGCGCTGCGAGACCTGCCCGACGCGCCACCACAGCTCAGAGACGTACACGCGCCCCGCGCGGTCGAGCTTCACGTTGGTCGGACGCTGAACGTCGGTCCACTCCTCCAGAAACCGTCCCTCGTCAGAGAAGATTTGGATCCGGTCGTTCTCGCGGTCCGCCACCAGGACGCGCCCGTCGGCGGCGACGGCGATGCCGTGCGGCAGATTGAACTGCCCGGGTCCGGTGCCCGGCTCGCCCCACGAGCGCACGTGCTCTCCGGCGGAGGTGAACTGGTGCACCTTGCAGTTGCCGTAGCCGTCGGTGACATACAGGTCGCCGCTGGGCGCGACCGCGACGTTCGTCGGCCGGTTGAAGTGCGGCCCGCCGGTGATGGTCTCGAGCGTCCCGGTGTACCCGGTCTGCGACGGGACGCCCTTCTTCCCCACACCTTCGGTGCCGATCGTCAGCAGCACCTCACCCGTGGGAGACAGCTTGTAGACGCAGTGCACGCCTTCGTCGACGCAGTAGACCGAGTCGTCCGGCCCAATGGTGATGCCGTGGGTGCGGTCGGTGAAGAACCCCTCGCCGAACGAGCGCGCGAACGCCCCGTCCGGCCGGTAGACGATGACGCGCGGCTGGTCGCGCGTGAAGAGGTACACGTTGTCTCGCGAGTCGACGTCGACGCCGACGCAGTCCAGGTGCGTCATCCCGGCCGGGAGCTGTTCCCAGCCCTCGACCACGCCGTAGCGCAGCGCCGGTTCCATCGCTGTCATCTCGTCCCTCCTCGTGCAGGCGCGTGATGGTACGGTGGGCGCGTGAGTGTGGTTGAGCTCGAGATCCGCCGGCGCGTCCCGTTCGCCGGCGGCTATTCGTTCGCCGACGGCGGCGAGTACGAGCGGATCGACGGGCTGCTGCACTTCGCCGTCGATCCGCTGCGCGCCGAGCATGCCGCGATCGTCGATCTCGACAAGGCGCCCCGGGACGCCGAGGGACGCGTCCACTTCAGCGCCGACCTCTGTCTGCTCCAGCCGGTGGACGCGGCGCGCTCGAATGGCCGCCTCCTGCTCGAGGTCCCCAACCGCGGCCGAAAGGGGGCGGTGGCGCGCTTCAACCGGCCCGCCCCGGCAGGGATTAAGGTCACCGGCACCGAAGGGATCGGCGTCGGCGACGGGCTGCTGCTCAACCTGGGCTGGACAGTGGCGTGGGTTGGGTGGCAGTGGGACGTGATCCGCGACCTCGTGCCGGACGGCCTGCTCGGATTCGACGCGCCGCAGGCGATCAGCCCCGACGGGCAGCCCATCCGCGGCCAGGTGATGGTCGAATGGCAGCCCGACGCCCCCACACCCCACAAGCTGCTCGCCGACCGCGTCCACCAGCCCTATGCCGCCGCCTCACTGGATCAGCCGGATGCGATGCTCTACGAGCGCGACGGCTGGAGTGCGCCGCGCGTCGAGATCCCCCGCGAGCGCTGGCGCTTTGCCCGCGGCGAAGCAGGAGGGGACGTTCCGGATGACACACACGTGCGCCTCGAGGGCGGCTTCCGCCCCGGCGTGATCTACGACCTGGTCTACACGACGCGCGTCTGCCCGGTGGTGGGGGCTGGGATGCTCGCGCTGCGCGACGGGACGAGCTTCCTTCGATACGGCAGCGCCGAGGACGGGAACCCGTGCGCCGGCCGCCTGCGTCACACCATCGCCGTGGGCTCGTCGCAGTGCGGCCGGATGCTGCGCGGCTTCCTGCAACTCGGCCTCAACGCCGATGAAGAAGGCCGGCGCGTCTACGACGGCGTGATCGTCAACGTCGCGGGCGCGCGGCGCGGCGAGTTCAACCACCGCTACGCCCAGCCGTCGGTGATCACCATCCCCAGCTTCGGTTACCTCCCACCCTTCCGGTTCGAGAGCTTCCCGCCGGACACCAAGGTCTTCGCCGTCAACACGTCGGCCGAGTACTGGAACCGCGAGGCCTCCATGCTCCACACCGACGACACGGGCGAGCGCGACCTGGCGCCACCGCCGAACGTGCGGATCTACCACTACGCCGGCACCAAGCACGGGCCCGGCGCCATCCGGCCCGAAGAAGGCGAGGAAGAACCCCCCAAGCCGCTCGGCACCAGCGGCCAGCGCCCAAACGTGGTCGACTTCAAGCCGCTGTTCCGCGCGGCGCTGTTCCACCTGGAGCGGTGGATCGCCGACGGGATCGAGCCGCCGCCTAGCTGCCACCCGCGCCTGGCCGACGAGACGGCGATCCCGCCCGACGAGGCACTCGCCGCCTACCGGGATTTGCCCGGCGTGACCGTTCCCCACCCCGACCGGCTCTACCGGCGCCGGTCCGTCGACCTGGGGCCGGACGCCGACAAAGGGGTGGGGCGCTACCCACCGGTCGAGCGCGGTGAGCCCTACGCGTGGCACGTCCCGGCGCTCGACGGCGACGGCAACGAGCTGGCCGGCATCCGCCTGCCCGACGTCTCCGTGCCCGTGGCGACCCACACGGGCTGGTTCCCGCGCCGGCCCGGGACGGGGGGCGCCCTGCAGAACGTCGACATGATTGGCTCCACCATCCCCTTCGCGCCCGACGAGAAGACGCGCCGCGAGCGCGGCGACCCGCGTCCGTCTATCGCCGAGCGCTACCGGGACGCGACGGACTACGAAGCCCGCGCGCGCGAAGCGGCGTCGGGCCTGGTGAAGCGCGGCTACCTGCTCGCGGAGGACCTGGAACTGGTCGTCCAGAACGCGCTCGACCGCTACCGCGCCTTCTCCCGCGCGGGCTAGCGGCCGGAGGGATCGCACGGGCGCGGTGACAGCCGATCGCTCGCGTCGAGTGCGCGTCGCGCGGGCAGCGCAGCGCGCGGTCGTCGCCGCCATGGCGCTCGTCGTCGTGCTCGCGGCGCTCTTCGCGCTCTCGGTGAATTCTGTCTTCGGCACCGACTGGCGGCGCCAGGTGGTCTCCGTCGCGCGCCGGGTGGAGCCGGTGAGCCGGCTGCTCGCGCGGCCCGGGGCCGGGCCGACCCCGCCGCCGGTTGGCCGCGCGCCGCGCCCGACGCCGGTGCCATCGCTGATCACCGGGACGCCGCAGGCGACCGGCGCGGGCGGAGTCAACCCGTCCGCGCTGACCGACGGACAGACTACGCAGCGGGCGGCGGCGTGGCGCACCCGCGAGGGACAGACCACGGCCGAGCTGCGCTTCGCCGCGGCGGGAGCGGCCCGGCGCGCCGTGTTCGCACACAGCGAGACGTTCCCGCGCGAGACCTGGGCCAAAGACGTCGAGGTGTGGCTCGTGCCAGCCGCCGATGGGGCGGCCGCAAGCGGACCTCAGGCCGAGGTGCGCGCGGGCGTCTGGACCCTGGCCCAGACGATTGGCGAGCAGTCCTTTCCCATCCCACCCACCGCCGTTCAGGGGGTGCGCCTCCTGATCCTGACCAACTACGGCAGCCGCGAGTACACCAGCCTGGCCG
>DASTZM010000619.1:0-4009 GCA_035764305.1 Chloroflexota bacterium
CGAGCCGATCATCCAGGCGCTGAACGAGACCGATCAGGCGGAGAAGCTGGCCGCGGCGGGTGCCACCGCTTAGCGACGTACTGGCTCACGCACGCGGACGGCTGCGCGCCGCGGCGGGCGGCAGCGAGGGTGGGAGTGCCACCCCTGCGCTCGACGCGGAGCTCTTGCTTGGCTTCGTACTCGGAGTTGACCGCGCAACGCTCCTGACGCACCCCGAGCGTGAGCTGACGGCGGAGGAGGTGGCGGCGTCTCGCTCCGCCATCGAGCGCCGCGAGCGCGGCGAGCCGGTGGCGTACATCGTGGGACGGAAGGAGTTCTACGGACTCGATCTGCGCGTCGATCGACGCGTGCTGATCCCGCGGCCGGAGACCGAGACGCTTGTCGAGCGCGCGCTGGTGCGCCTACCGGGCGACGGCCGCGGCGCGGTCGTGGCGGACGCGGGGACCGGCTCAGGTGCCATCGCCATCGCGGTGGCACGCACGAGACCGGGAGCGGTCGTCTACGCGACGGACGTCTCGGCCGACGCGCTCACGGTGGCGCGCGAGAACGCGCGACGGCTTGTGGGCGAGCGGCGCATCACGTTCGTCCACGGCGCGCTACTGGCGGGCGTTCCAGACGGAGTGGACGTCGTGTGCGCGAACTTGCCGTACATCCCCACCAATGACCTGCCGGCGCTCGGCGTATCGGTGAGGGCCTACGAGCCGTGGACGGCGCTCGATGGGGGACCGGATGGGCTCGACGTGTATCGTGCGCTGGTGGATGAGCTACCGGAGAAGCTGGCGCCGGGCGGCGCGGTCCTGATGGAGTGCGATCCGGCGCAGGCGGACGCGCTGCTGGAGTTGGGGCTGGCGGCGCTGCCGGGCACGTCGGGCGAGATACTGACGGACCTGGCGGGCGACGCGCGGGTGGTGGAGCTGCGCCGGTGACGGGGATCAGCACGGTGCTGCTGGCCGCGCTGGCGGGTCTCAACCCGTGGGTGGTGCTGGTGATCGTGGTGGGGCTGGCGACGTTCACGAGACACGCGCCATTGAACGAGCCGTACTCGCGTGGCGCGACGCTGGTGGGGCTGGCCATCTTCGCCGTGGTGATGGGGATCGAGATCGTGCTCAGCAAGCTGCGGCGCGCATCGCGGTTGTTCGAGCCGATCAGCCTGGCGGCGGCGATGGGGACGGGGGCGGGGCTGGCGCCGGCGCTCTTGCCGTCCGGCGAGGACGCGGTCTGGCTGGTGCCGGTGGGGATCTTCGTCGCGCTGATCGTGCGGGTCGGGCGCTACCGGCTCACACGGTGGCTCAACGAGTACCTGCGCCCGATGGGGCACATCGCGGCGAGCATCGTGTCAGACCTGCTCGCCGGGACGCTCGCGGCGGCGGTCTTCGCGCTGAAGCTCTAGCGGGGCGGTCGCTATTCGGCGTCGCCGGTGAGCCGGGCGCGCACGGCCGGCTCGTGCTCGGTCGGCAGGAGGGCGATGATGGTGTCCTCGGGCTGGAGGACGGTGTCGGGCGCCGGGCTGAGGGTCTCCTCGCCGCGCACGATCAGCGGGAAGCTGACGCCGTGCGGCAGATTGAGGGACTCGACGGTACGGCCGGCGCAGGGACACTCGGCGGAGATGATGAACTCCATCAGCTCGATCCCCGCGCGGCGGAGCGTCATCAGGTGGACGGTGGGGTGGGACGAGAGCTCTTGCTCGATCAGCGGGAGCATGACGCTGGTGGTGTTGACGGTGGCGTCGACGCCCAGTCGCTTGAGCACCGACTCGTTCTTGGGGTGGTTGACGCGGGCGATGGTGCGTGGCTTGCGCGCGCCCCTGCGCTGCGCGAGCAGCTCGGCCAGCTGACAGATGATGAGGTTGTCTTCGTCGTCGCCCGTGGTGGCGACGACAACGTCGGCACGCTCGACGCCGGCCTCGATCAGCCAGCGCCCCTCGTCGGCGGTGCGGGGGATGACGACGCTGCCCAGCTCCTCGGCGACTTCCTGGGCGCGCTCGCGGTCCTTCTCAATGAGGACGACCTCGTGGCCCTGGGCGATCAGCTCCTTGGAGAGGTGGTAGCCGACCTTGCCGGCGCCGGCGACGACGATATACATGGTGCGAGGCTAGCGGACGAGCAGACGGCCGATGGTGCCGGCGACGTCCTGGCGGTGACGCTCCTCGTCCATGAGGGCATCGCGCAGGCCGTCCGCGGCGATGCGGCTGGGGGAGACGGTGGCGAGGCCGAGGTCCGAGTAGATGTCGGCCCGCACCTGGTCGTTGCAGCGGCAGACGACGCGCTGCACGCCGAACGAGACTTTGGCGATCTGTGACGCCATCAGATTGTGGTTGTCGCCGTAGGCCGCGGCGACGAACGCGTCGGCGCGCTCGATGCCGGCCTCGCGCAGAACGTCTTCGTCGATCCCGTCGCCCAGGATCGTCTGGCCGCGGAAGTCGGCGGCGAGGTACTTCTCGAAGGAGGCGGAATTGATGTCGATAATGGTGACGTTGTGCCCCTCGGCGCTGAGCGTGTTGGCGAGTGTGCCGCCGATGCGGCCGGAGCCCATGATGACGACGTTCACGGACTACACCTTACTCCTCGGAGAGGCGCGGGCGCGTCGGTGCTCAGCCGGCGGCGGCGTTGGCCTCGCGCGCGACCCACACGCGGCACGGCGCATTCTTGAGCACGTAGGGCGTGGTCTGACCGAGGTAGAACTCGCCGAAGCGTTTGCGATAGGTCACGCCCATCACGATCAGGTCAACGTCGCGCTCGACGGCCTCGTCGACGATAGCCGGGCCGGTGGCACGCGCCTGGAGGATCTCGGAGGTGTACTCGACCTCGAACGTGGCCGCGGTGCGCTCGGCGAGGTCGACGACCTGCTCGGCTTTGGTGACTTCATCGTCCTGGGTCACGTCGAGCGGCAGGGTGCGCTTGACGACGATGACGTAGACGATGATCAGCTGGGCGCTGATGCGCTTGGCGGTCACGGCCGCGAGGCGGACCATCTCCTCGTCCAGCTCACTCCCGTTGACGGGCACCAGGACGCGGCGCTGCTTCTCCGCGGTCACCAGAGCGGCGATTATAGCCCTGAAACGGAAGCCCGCCGGGTTGCGCGAGGAGGCGAGTGGGAGCGTCGGGTAGCGCCCCGTGACTCTTTCCACACCAGATAGGAAAGAGGTGTTTTGATGGAAGCAGCAAGGGCGCAGCACCGCATGGACGCTCGGGACGCACTGGCGCGCGTGGGTTTATCTGTCGACTACGACAGGGTGAAGAAGAAGGGGAGAAAAATCAGGCTCCCGGCCACTCCAATCGCAACGCTGCCGGACGCCATTTCCTCGTTTCTGAGGGCTCTGGAGAACCGCAACCGGTCGGCACAGACTCTGAACCTACCGGGCAGCACTTCGCCGTTTCCGAACCTGGCTTGAAGCTCAGCCAGAGGCGTTTCTGTGCGGCGACCTGACGCACCAGCTCGCCGGGCGCTACCTCGACCACCTGCGACGCGACTACGTCAGCCCGCGCGGCAGGCCGCCGTCGGACGCGTCGGTTCAGCAGTACATCGCCATCCTCAAGACCTTCTCCGAGTGGGGTGCGAGGGGCGATCGGTTCTGGGCCACCCCTTCGGCCCGGCGCGGCCCGGCGCCGTAGAGCACCGCCAGCAGCGCCGCGTCGGGGCGCATCCGTCGATCCTCTGGCGCACCCGTGTGGGCACCGGCCGGGCGGCAGGAAGCGCTTGAGGAGAGGTCGGACCACGTGTACGGCGATGGGGCCGCCCTTCCGGGCGGGCTCCGCGCCCTCACGCTCGCCGACCACCACCGCCCGGCGGGCCGCCCCGGCAGCGTGTCCGGTGGAAGACCCACCTCACCTGACCGCGCGCCGCTACCTTCGTCGCAGCGGCAGCTCCTTGAACGCCCGCACCGTCTCGGTGATCGCCGTCTCCACGGGCAGCCGCTCCATCGACGACGCGCCGATGAACCCCACCGCGTCGGTGCGCTCCTGCACGTAGCGCGCGTCGTCCGGCGTCGCGATGGGGCCGCCGTGCGAGA
>DASTZM010000620.1:0-4103 GCA_035764305.1 Chloroflexota bacterium
TTTCTTGGGGACCCGTCGCGCGAAGCGCGGCGGGTCCCCAAACCCCTATGCCTGGGGGCCGAAGACCGACGGTTTGCGGCGGGCTTCGCGGGCGAGGCAGATGTTCCAGACTTCTTCGTCTTGGAGCTGGAGGGGGGTGATGAGGGCGTCGACGGCGAACCAGTCGCGCCAGAAGGCGTAGGTCAGTCCGCGCAGCGTCTGCTCGGTCTCGGCGGGGTCTTCCCCCAAGTCGGGAGCTTCTTTGACGAGGTCCTGGATCTCGGTCTCGATCTGCTCGGGAGTGGGTGGCTGGGCACGGAGGAGCTCACGGTCGAGCGCCTCGCCGACCTCGACGTAGCGGGCGAGCTCGGGGTCGTCGATTGACCCTTCCATGGGTTAGTGATCCTGGAAGACGCGCAGCTTGAGCGGGCGCGGCTCGCCAAGCCACATCGCGCGGTCGGTGTGGTCGGCGTAGCCGTCGTCGATGTTGGGGTGGACGAGCACCGAGTGAGGACCGTGGTTCCGCGCCATCCAGAGCGTGGCCTTGCCGAACTCGGCGCGGTCGACCCAGATGCTCCAGATGGGCCACTGGTGGGGACCCATGGGCTTCTCGCGCACGGGAGGGAGCTGGTAGACGAAGTCGGCCTCCTCGACCAGACGCTTGCGGATGGCGAGCGCGGAGTCGCGGGTATCCGCGCCGCTTCCAGTATCGAAGTAGAGGTGGAAGTGGAACTCCTCGGGGATTTTCTCGTCGATGAACTCGTACGTCGGGTTAGCGCCGTCGGGCTTCTGGGTGTCGGGCATACCCAAGGCTAGCGCGCGCGTCTACTTCTTGCGCGCGCGGGCGTGGTCGTCGACGATGGTTTGGAGCAGCGGCTTGGCGGCGCGGAGCGCGTCGACCGCGGTGCGCTTCTGATCGGTGATCTCCTTCCACATCGGGTCGATCACCTCGGTCGCCATCTTTTGCCACTGGGGGTGGTAGCGCAGTGGCTCGAGCGGCTTGGCGACGCGCATGCCTTCCACGAGCATCTCGGCCTTGGAGTCCGGGAACTCGGCAAAGTTCTGCTTGACCCAGGGCAGCATGTCGGGCAATACGCCGGGGATGCGCTCCTCGACGGCGGCGAGGCGCGACTTGTCGTCGTTGAACTTGAGGAAGTCCCACGCCTCGTTGCGCTGCTTGGACGCTTTGGCGACGCCCATGATGACGGGCGAGACGTCGAGCGATGAGACGGCGCCCTTGGGGAAGGTGACGAAGCCGAACTCGACGCCGGTCCCCTTGGTGGAGCGCGCGAAGCGCGAGGCGTAACAGCACGGCAGCGCGACGGACGCCTTGCCCTGCAGGAAAGCGTTGTCGCCGGACCCACTCGTCACGCCGGGTGAGATGCCGGTGACGCGGTCCTTGAAGATAAGGTCAGACAGCTTCGTGAACGCGTCGATCATGGCGGGCGAATCGCTGGTGATGGTCTTGTAGTCGTTGGTCAGCCAGCGCGCGTTCCACTGCATGGGGAAGGTGTGGACCCAGAAGCCGACGCTCGCCAGTCCCACCTGCGAGCCGTCGGGCTTGGTCAGACGGCGCATGGCGTCGCGGAACTCTTCCCACGTCCACGGCTTGGCCCAGTCGGCGGATGGCTCGGGGACGCCGGTCTGGCGGAAGTGCGACTTGTTGTAGGCGACTGCCGCGACGTCGCCACCGTAGGCGTAGGGGATGGTGTAGAGCTTGCCGTCGTAGCGCCCGGTGGCTTCGAGCGCGTCCTTGTTGTAGCGGTTGAGGTCGAGCTTGTCGCGGCGCACGAGATCGTCGACGGGCTGGACGGCGTCGATCGATTCAATCAGCTGGCGGGCGGCGAGGTGGCCGTTGATGAAGTCGATGGCCAGCCCGGCGGCGAGGCCAGCGGCAATCTTCTCGATGGACGGGGCGATGCCGCCGGAGGCGTCGAACTGCTCGACGGTGACGTTGGGGCGGACGGTCTTGTACTCGGCCAGGAGCTTGTCGCGCATCTCCGGCGTGCCGCCGCCCCGGACGGCCCAGAGGAGGGTGAGGGGCTTGGTGCTGACGCCGCCGGCGGGCTCCTGCGCGCCAGGAGCGCCGCACGCGGCGAGGCTGAGCGCGGCGCCTCCCGGGCCCGCGGCTGCCATGAGACGACGCCGAGTAACCAGGTGTACGACCACGTGTGTGTCCTCCCTGTCTGCCAGCGTACTGGCTGGGAGGCGCGCTGTCTAGGGGGCGACGGCGCGGCGGGCGCTTAGAGGTACTCGGAAATGTGGCGGTGGATGCAGAACTCCTGGTGGCCGATCAGCTCGGCGCAGGTGAGCTGCCCATTGCACACGTCGATGGCGAGCTTGTAGAGCTCTGGTCCCAGCTCGTCCTTTGTAGAGAGGCCGAGGACGATGGGCGACGCGTCGAAGTCGATGTTGTCGCTCATCTTGGCGCACGTCTCGGGGTTGGCGCAGACCTTCAGGACGGGATAGACGGCGTTGCCCAGGGCGGTGCCGCGGCCGGTGGTGAAGATGCACATGTGGCCGCCGGCGGATGCCTTGGCAGAGACCGAGACGCAGTCGTGGCCGGGGGTGTCCATGATGTGCAGTCCGCGGCGCGTGGGGCGCTGGCCGTAGTCGAGCACGTCCTGGATAGTGCGCGTACCGGCCTTGTAGGTGCAGCCGAGGCTCTTCTCTTCGATGGTGGTGAGCCCACCGGCCATGTTCCCGGGAGTGGGGTTGCCGCCGGCGACGGTGGCGCCGACGGCGTTGGCGGCCTTCTCGACGTTGGCGACGATCTCGAAGATGCGCTTGGCGACGGACTCGTCGCGTGCGCGGCGGGCGAGGACGTGCTCGGCGCCCATCAGCTCGGTGGTCTCGGAGAGGATGGTCGTGCCGCCGAAGTCGACGAGGATGTCCGAGAAGGCGCCGACGGTGGGGTTGGAGGCCATGCCCGAGGTGGCATCGGAGCCACCGCACTCGGTGCCGATGATGAGCTCGGCGACGGAGGCCTCCTCGCGCTGGAGCATGAACAGGCGGGGCATCAGCTTCTGGCCGATCTCGACGCCGCGCGAGATGGCTTTGATCGAGCCGCCGGTCTGGTCGATGGCGAAGCCCTCAATGGGCTTGCCCGGCGCGAGGGCGCGGGCGTAGGAGACGATGCGCTCGGCCTCACCGCGCGTCTCGCTCAGGCCGACGATGATGGAGGCGCCGGCGTTGGGGCTGGCGGCGGCGCCGGCCAGCGTGCGCTCGGTCAGGTCGATCGACTGGGGTACCTCGGCGTCGTCGTCGAGGACGGGGAGGGCGATGGAGCCGGGGAGCATGGCCGCGATGCGCCGCGCGACGGTGTTGGCCGAGGCGGTGGCTGGGACGACCATCAGGTGGTTGCGGATGCCGATCTGCCCGTCGGGCCGGCGGTAGCCCGAAAAGGTGCGCGGCAGGCTCTCCAGCGCACCGGTGGAGGAGTAGGTGGTAGATGTCGCGGTGGCGGTCATGCCGGGTGCGGCAAGTCTACCGCCATGCTCTGGGGGTACCAGCGGGTGTCAGCGCCAGGCGATGAGGGCGGTGCCGGCGAGGAGCGCCGGGATGAGGACGAATGGCATGCCCGCCGCCTGGGTGCCCAGCAGCACGACCGCGAGGGGGAGACGGCGACTCATCAAGCCGGAGAGGAAGTCGCTGCAGCCCCACGTGAGCGCGGATCCCAGCGCCAGCAGCACCCCGGCCGTGCGCGACAAGTCAGTATCCTTGACGGACGGATGGCCGACCCCGCGGCACGCGTCCCACTCGGCCGCACGCGGCTGCGCATCTCGCGACTGAGCCTGGGCGGCGCGCCGATCGGGGGGCTGCCCGACACCACCGGCGAAGAAACCGCGGCGCAGATCATCACGCGCGCCTACGGCCTGGGGATCCGGGCCTTCGACACGGCGCCGCTGTACGGCGCGGGGAAGTCGGAGCGCTGGATGGGGGCGGCGCTCCGCACACTGCCGCGCGACGAGATCGTGGTGGCGACCAAGGTGGGTCGTCTGATCCGACCGGATGAGGCTGGGAAGCCGAGCGCCACCTTCGACTATTCCTACGACGGGGTGATGCGCTCGGTCGAGGAGAGCCTAGAACGACTGGGGCTGGATCGCGTGGACGTGCTGCACATC
>DASTZM010000621.1:0-4917 GCA_035764305.1 Chloroflexota bacterium
TGAGGACCGTCTGGCGGTGGAGGAGCCGGAGACGCCGGTCGTGGCCGAGCGGATCGAGGCCGTCGAGACCGCGGTAGCAGCGTCTCCGCTCGCGCTCGAGGCGGCGCCGGAGTCCGAGGCATGCGAGCAGGTGCCGGGCGAGGCCGAGACAGCAGAAGCGGCGGTCCTCGATCTGCTGGTGGCGGAAACGTTCCAGCCGGAGCCTGAGCCGGCCGGTGCCGCGTCTGCAGCGACCGAGGATGGGCCGGTCGCGCCGGTCGAACTGGCTGCGCCGGTGTCGAAGTCGGAGCCGGCGCCGCTGGACATGCCCGTCGTCGCAGAGGAACCGGAGCCGACGCCGCAGACGACGGCGGACGTTCGCCTGACACCGCTGGTCGACTCCCTGGCGGAGACAGTGCTGGCGCTGGGGCGCGACGCGTCGCACGGCGACGCGGATCTAGCGGCTCATCGCGATGCAGTGGCGACGTGGCTGAGCGAGTTCGAGCGTGAAGCGGGGCTGCCTCCGGCCGCCCGCGCAACCGCGGCGCCGGTCCCAGTCTCACCACCGGCCGACGTCGAGCGCGTGCCGCGCGAGGCAGAACGGCGGCGCGAGGCCCTGCTGCGTGCCGCGATCGAGGCCGAGGTGCGGCTGCAGGTGGAGGACGAGTTCCGGTCGCGCATCGCCGAAGACCGCACAGGGTCCGAGACTCCGTTCGTCAGCATCGTGCGGCGCGTGGCGCGCCAGACACGTGCGGGCGTGCCAGCGCCGAGCGCCCAGGCGGTCAGTGACGAAGACGCGGAGATGCGTGAGGTCTTCGCGCTCGAAGCCGCGGAGCATCTGAAACGAATCGACGCCGACGCGGCGGGACTGCGCGTCAACCCATCGGACGTCGAGCGCCTGCGCTCGCTGCGCCGGGCGGTGCACACGCTGAAGGGCGCGGCCGCGATGATGGGCTTCAGCGCAGTCGCCGACCTATCGCATTCGCTGGAGGACCGGCTCGACGCGGCCACGTCAGAGGGGGCGTCGCTCGACGACGCTGCCCTGGCGAACCTGCTTGGGGATCTCGACCGACTGGAGGGGCTGGTTGCCGGCTCTCCCGCGGTGCCGGCGGCGGCAGAAGCGCAAGAGCTCGCGACTGCCACGACTGAGCCCGCAGAGACGGCTTCCGGGCCGGTGGCGGTGCCGCTGCGGCTCGAGAAGCTGGACCAGTTGCTCACGTTGGCGGGTGAGGCATCGGTGTCGGTCTCGCGGTGGCCGGCAATCGTCGCTCATGCCAACGGGGCACTCGGTGAGCTGCGCCGGACCGCGGCTCGTGTCGAGACTCTGCTGACGGCGCTGCAGTCCGAGCGTCATCGTCGCCTGGAAGAGGATGGTCGGAACGCCATGCGCCCGGTGGCGCAGCACCAGACCGACTTTGACGCGCTCGAGCTGGACCGTTACACGCCGACGGACTACGTCGCGCACGAGCTGGCCCAGATCGCGGCTGAGACGGGTGCGGCGGAGCGCGAGCTGGCGGCGAGCATCGAGAACGCGGCGGAGCTCGCGGAAGCGCAGCGCCGGCAGGCGTCTGAGATTCAGGAGAGGCTGCTGGAGGCCCGACTGGTGCCGCTGGGCGAGCTGGAAGGCCGCCTGCAGCGCTCAGTCCACGGCGTGGCGCTGCGCCGGGCAAAGCACGTCGAGCTGGTTGTCGAAGGCGCCGAGGTGGCGGTGGACCGTGCGGTGCTCGACGCGGTGGGGGACGCGCTGCAGCACCTCGTGCGCAACGCGGTCGACCACGGAATAGAGACGCCGGCTGCACGCGAAGAGCGAGGCAAGCCAGCCACGGGGACCGTTTGCGTCTCCGCGCGGCAGACGCAGGGCGAGGTCGTCATCGAGGTCACCGACGACGGCGCAGGGATCGACATCGAGCGCGTGAGTGCCGCGGCGCGCGCCGCGGGACTGGACGAGGCGCGCGACGCGCGGGCCGCGCTGGAACTGATCTTCCACCCCGGTTTGACCACTGCCCGCGCGGTCGACGACGTGTCGGGGCGGGGCGTGGGCCTGGACGCGGTGGCGGAGGCGATGCAGCGGATTCACGGTAGTGTCGAGGTGGCGAGCGAAGTAGGGAGCGGAACGATCTTCAACCTCCGCTTCCCGGTCACGCTGGCACAGGCGCGCGTCGTCATGGCGGAGGCGGCGGGCAACCCAGTCGCGCTGCCGGCGGCGAGCGTGAAGCACGTGACACGACTGAGCGACGCGCGCGTCGAGCGCGATGGGGAGGGTGCGAGCGCGATCCTGGGCGGGCAACGCTACCCGCTGGCTTCGCTGGCGACCGTTCTCGGCTGGCCGGCGGACGGCGCGCCGTTGGACCCACCGCTGGTGTTCGTCGAGGCCGGCACGCGGCGCGCCGCGTGGACGGCGGACTTCATCGGCTCGCACGCCGACGTGGTGGTCAAGTCGCTGGGGGGCCATCTGGGCCGGCCGCGGGGAGTCGGCGGGGCCTCGCTGCTGCAGGATGGCCGCGTGGCGCTGATGCTGCACCTTCCAGACTTGCTCACCGCACAGCCGAGCGCCGGCGATTGGGCGCTTCGGATGCCTGTGGGTCAGGCGGCGCGGGGCGCGGATCGCGGGGCGCACCGCTCGCCGCAGCTGCCCGGAGCGATGCGCGTTCTGGTCGTTGACGACTCGCCAACGATCCGCAAGCTCCTGGTGCGCATGTTGCGTGACCTGGGCTGGCAGCCGCGCGAGGCGAAGGACGGCGCCGAGGCACTGGAGGCGATCCGCGTCGATCGCCCCGACGCGGTGCTGGCGGACATCGAGATGCCGCGCCTTGATGGCTACGGCTTGCTCAGCGCGCTGCGCGCGCAGCCCGCCACGGCGGAGCTGCCGGTCTTGATGCTGACCAGCCGCACGGCGGAGCGCCACCGGACGCGCGCGATGGAGCTGGGGGCCAACGGCTATCTCACCAAGCCGTACCGGCCGGAAGACGTTGCATCGGCACTGCGCCAGCTGGCGGGGGTGAGATAGGCACACTTCCGGCCCGGGCCATCCCACGTCGCCGGCAGCGGGCGTTGTCAAGGCGGGGATGGAAGCCGCACCGCTCTTCGCGCAGCTCGGACTA
This sequence comes from Chloroflexota bacterium, assembly GCA_035764305.1. Classification (GTDB taxonomy): domain Bacteria; phylum Chloroflexota; class UBA11872; order UBA12225; family UBA12225; genus DASTZM01. Next base: position 3,081 of record DASTZM010000621.1, read on the forward strand.
ATCGTCGTCCTAGGCTTCATCACGCGCAGGCTGCTGGAGGGTGTTCCGCGGGGGGAGCGGGCGGCGCCGCGCCTGCGCCTGTTTCTGAACCGGGCGGTGCTGTGGGCGACGATGCCGGCGCTCGTCTTCCAGACGGTGCAGGCATCGCCGATGGGGCCCGACCTAGTGCAGGCGCCGGCGGCGGCGATCGCCGGGATGGCGGGGACGGCGCTGGTCGCGTGGCTAGTGCTAGCACGGCTGTACGGCAAGACGCCTGAGACAGGCGGCCTGGTGCTCGCCGCGAGCGCGGGGAGTGTGAGCTTCTTCGGCATCCCGATCGTGCGGGCGATCTTTGGGGCGGAGGAGGCGCGCGTCGCGGTGTACTTCGCGGTGCTCAACGTACCGCTGGCGCTCGCGGCGGGGGCGATCATCAGCGCGCGCATCGACCGGCAGCGCTCGGCGACGGCGCGCGTCGGCGCGCGAGGCGACTGGGCGCGCTCCGGGCTAGCCTACGTGACGATGGCGGCGCGGCAGCTGGTGACGACGCCCGCGACGTGGGCCCTCGCGGCAGGGGTAGCGCTGCAAGGGTGGAACCTGGGCTCCGAGGCGGGAAGCGTGCTGAGCGTCGTGAGTAAGTCGGTGGCGCCGACGACGATGTTCGCGCTGGGGCTGGGGCTGCGCTTCGAGCGGTCGTTCACGCCGTACCGGATGGCACTGCCGGCGGTGGCGATCAAGCTAGCGGTGAGCCCGCTGGTCGTCTTCGCCTGCGCCTGGGCGATCGGACTTTCGGGGCTGCCGCTAGCGATCGTCTCGCTCCAGGGGGCGATGCCGACGCAGGTGCTGAGCGTTGTGGTGGCGGAGCGCTACCGGCTCGACTCGCGTCTGGTCGGTCTTACCCTGGCGATGGACACGGCGCTTTCGTTCATCCTGCTGCCGATCGTGATCGGCGTGGCAGGGATCGGCGCGCGGTAGCGGTACGCTGCTACCGCCCGGCAGCGCGCTAGTCGGGGAAAAGGTCGGTGCTGAGGTACTTGAGACCGGTGTCGGGGACGAGCGTGGCGATGACGCTGCCTGGCGCGGAATCGCGCGCAAGCTGAAGCGCGGCGGCAACGTTCGCGCCGCCGGAGAACCCACCGAAGATGCCCTCCCGGGTCGCGAGCGCACGGGCAATACGGATCGCCTCGTCGTCGGTCACGGTGAGGAAACCGTCGACAAGCTCGGGCTGCCAGAGGGGCGGTATGAGCGCATAGCCGGTGCCCTGCAACTTGTGACTCGTGCTGGTCACAGCGGCGGCGCCGGCGCCGATGAAGGGGGCGCTGGCGGGCTCGGCGGCGTAGCAACGCAGGCGGGGCTTGCGGGACTTGAGTGCGCGGGTGATGCCGATGAACGTACCGGCGGTGCCAACGTGGGCGACGAAGGCGTCGAGTGAGCCGCCGGTCTGCTCCCAGATCTCGCGGCCGGTGGTCTCCTCGTGGGCACGGACGGCGTGGGGGTTATGGAACTGGTTGGGGCGGAAGGCGCCGAGCGTCCGCACGAGCTCGACGGTGCGCTGCTCGACGAGATCGAGGTCTTCTTTGGAGACCTGGCCGGGGCGCGGCGCGCCGGCCTGGGGCACCAGCTCGACCTCAGCGCCGAGCGCCTCGAGCATGCGCCGGCGCTCGACCGAGTTGCCGGCGGACATGACGGCAATCATGCGATAGCCCTTAACGGCGCAGACGACGGCGAGGCCAGTGCCCATGTTGCCGCTGGTCAACTCGACAACGGTGCCGGCGGGGCGCAGCTCGCCTGAGCGCTCGGCCGCTTCGATCACGGCGAGGGCGACGCGGTCCTTGACGCTGCCACCGGGGCCGTAGAACTC
>DASTZM010000622.1:0-7686 GCA_035764305.1 Chloroflexota bacterium
AGCTCGCTATCGACGGCGGACCGCGCGCTATCCCGGAGGGCGTGCTGCCCGCCACGCGCGGCCACGGCGTGCAGGAGATCGACCAGGCCGAAGAGGCCGCCGTCCTCGACGTCCTGCGCCGCAAGGCCGTCTTCCGCTGGCAGGACGCCGAGCAGTCCTACGTCGCGCGCTTCGAGGCCGCCGTCGCGCAGCGCACAGGGTCGCGCTTCGCCCTGGCGCTCAACAGCGGTACCGGCGCGCTCATCACCGCGCTCACCGCCGCCGGCATCGGTCCCGGCGACGAGGTGATCGTCCCTGGCTACACCTTCATCGCCAGCGCCGCCGCCGTCATTCTGTGCGGCGCGGTCCCCGTCATCGCCGAGATCGACGACACGCTCACCATCGACCCCGACGACGTCGCGCGCAAGATCGGCCCCTACACGCGCGCCATCATGCCGGTGCACATGCGCGGCATCCCCAGCCAGATGGACCGCATCATGGCGCTCGCCCAGCAGCACGACCTGATGGTCGTCGAGGACTCGGCCCAGGCCAACGGCGGCTCGTTCCGCGGGCGCGCGCTCGGCGCCGTCGGCCACCTGGGCTGCTACTCGCTTCAGGCGAGCAAGACCATCACGGCCGGCGAGGGAGGCGTCGTCTTGACCAGCGACCCGAAGCTCTACGCCCGCGCCGCGCTGGCGCATGACTCCGCCATGTCCTTCTGGCGCAAGCTCAGCTCGGAGCACGATCTCATGCTCGGCGACCTCCCGCCCATCGCCGGCGGCGGCTACCGCATGAGCGAGCTGCAGGGCGCCGTCGCCTTCACCCAGGTGGGCAAGCTCGACGGCATCCTCGAGCCGATGCGCCAGGCCAAGCGCGAGATCGCCGTGCACACCGCCGACGCGCCGGGGATCACCCCGATGCGCGTTCCGGACCCCGATGGGGAGTGCGGCCTGTCGGTCAATTACCTGCTCGAGAACGCCGAGCGCGCCCAGCGCTTCGCCAGGGCGCTCCAGGCCGAGGGCGTGCGCGTCGGCACGATCCACAACGAGGGCTTCCCCGACCGGCACATCTATCGCTACTGGGAGTACGTCCTCAACAAGACTCCCATCAGCCCCAACCGCGACCCGTGGCGTGACCCCCGCTACAAAGGAAAGGTCGAGTACTCCCCCGACATGTGCCCGCGCACGCTCGACATCCTCTCACGCACCGTTTCGGTCGGCCTCAACCAGCGCCTCACCGAGGAGCACACGCCGCTCATCGCCACCGCGATCAACAAGGTCGCCCGCGGCCTGTTCGCGTAGCACCACCGCGCGCGCCTCACTCCCGCGCCGGGGCGGCGCACTGTGCCTTTCTCATACCCGTTTGTCAACGGACTTTTGTAGTCTTGCGAAGACACGGGACATGCCCCTCCGGCGCGCGCTCGCGGCCTCAGCACTCGGTTTCGCGCTGCTCGCCCGCGGCGCACTCCCTGCCCATGCGGGCGAGACCTGGTGCGACACCGATCCGCCCGTGGTCGTCAAGACGCCCGGAGGAGAGACGCGCGTCGTCTTCGTCGTCATGGCCGGACCGGCCGAGCGTCTCGTCGACCTCCTGCGCGCGTCGACCGCCTACGAGGTGCGCCCCGTCCAGGGAGGCGCCGCGACGCAGGTCGAGCTCGCGGTGACCGTCGCCGATCCGGCCGGTCAGGGCTACGCCGTGCGGAGTGAGGTCTGGACCGGCCCGAACGGCACCGGGGAGCGCCTCTCCAAGCGCACCGGACGGGCCGGCGCCGCGATGCGCCACGTCTTCACCCTCAACGTCCCCTAGGCGCCTTCCGGGCCTTCGACCGCGCCGCGTCCTTGCCGGCCTTGCGTGGCGCCGGCACATCGGTCGCCTCGGTCGCCTCGGTCGCCTTGTCTGCCTCGCCCGCCTCCCACATCCGCACCAGCGCCTGCGTCTCCTCCCGCACCCGCCGGATCTCCGCCACCGCCGCCTGTACCTTCTTGAACAGCTCCTGGTTCGCCTGGATGCCGGCCAGGATCAGACGCGCGGCCGCCTCGCTGCGCGTCGTGTGCACCCCCGCCTCCACTAGGCTGTCCAGCGCGTTCAGCGTCAGGTCGTCCACCCGGCACGTCACCACGTTATCCCTCGAGCGAGCCCCCGCCACAGGCACGATCGTCCCGCCTGACGACACGCCGAGCAAACGCTCGTTCTCGCTCGCGATTGCCTTCAACGTTTCCTCCCGGAGCGCATCCGGGTCCACGCCGCACCGCACCAGCACTGCCACGCTGATCCCGTTTCCCACCTTCTCGTCGCGCGTGTTGGCTAGCCCGAGCAGCAGATGTTCGGTCCCGACGTAGGTGTGACCCAGCGCCCGCGACTCTTCCACCGCCAGCTCGACCACTCGCTTCGCCCGTGGCGTGAGTGAGATTGGGCCCGTGACCTCGGTATCGCCCCGTCCGACCATCATCGCCAGCGCCTCGCGGAGCCGCGGCTGGTCGATCCCCGCGCCGGCCAGTATTCGGGCGCCGACCCCCTGCCCCTCCGCCATCAGCCCGATCAGCAGGTGCTCCGTCCCGATGTAGTTGTGGTTCAGGCGCTTCGCCTCTTCCTGCGCCAGAACGAGCACCTTCTTCGCCCGTTCGGTGAACTTGTCGAACCGATCGCTCATGCGCTCCTCCGTTACAGACAACGTATCTCAAATACGTCATCTGTAACTGGACTCTACGCCGGCGGGCTCACTCTGTCAAGCCTTGGTGGAGCTGGCTGAAGTCGCGGTCGAACAGCTTCTCGAGCAGCGGCCACATCGTCGGCGTCAGGGCCAGGTCTCCCAGATCCTCGGGCCCGCACCAGCGCACGTCCATTGCGTCGTCGGCGCACTCCGCCTCCCCCTCGGGCGACACCGCCAGGAAGTCGACGATCACGTTGTGCCAGCTGACGCGCCCGTCGGCGTCCCGGCCAATCGAGTCCACCACCCAGAACACCTCCCCCACCTCGACGTCCAGCCCCGTCTCCTCCTTCGCCTCCCGCCGCGCCGCCCCCCGTACCGTCTCTCCCAGGTCGACCATTCCCCCGGGCACCGCCCACAGCCCCTTCCCCGGCTCCTTCCCGCGCTGCACCAGCAGTACCCTGCCGTCTCGCACAACCACCACCCCCACCGCGATCCACGGCCGTACCGGGTAGCTCCGCTCCACCCGCGCAGGATAGCCCGGCTACCGGCTGCGCCGCAGCACCTCCATCACCGTCCGCCGCGTCGCCGCGAGATGCGCGTAGCTCGATTCGCGGTCCGGATCGAAGTACGCCGCCCCCGGCGTCGCGATCCCATCCGGCTCAAACGGCGGCACGTCCAGCCGCGCGCTGTTGGTGGGCGCATGCTCCGCCAGGACCGTCTGCCCCTCGCGCGTAAGAATCCAGTTGGCGAACAGCCGCGCCGCCGCCGGATGCGGCGCGCGGTCCAGGTAGAGCAGCGCCGTCGACGGCACGAAGTCCGCGTCCGGCAGGTCGAGCAGCGCCACGTTCCGCGCCGCTCCCGCCTCGCGGAATTCCGCCAGTGCCTTCGGCCGCAGCGCGAACGCGAACGCGAACCGCCCGCGTATCAGCGCCTCCACCCGCTCGCGCGCCGCCGAGATCATCACCGGACGCTGGTCGACCAGCAGCCGCTTCAGCACCCCCTCGCCGTGGCTCCGCAGCACGTTCGCCGCCGACATCAGCCCTGCGCCCAGCTCCGGCTCCGACGTGACGATCTTCCCGCGCCACTTCGGATCGAGCAGGTCCGTGACCGACCGAATCTGCCCCGGAGTCACGAGGTCCGTGTTCACCGCGTACGCGCGGAACACCTGGCACTCCCAGTCGAAGCACAGCTCGCCGCGCACGTCGAGGAACCGGTTGGCCAGACCGTCCCGCCAGACCTCCTCCGCCACCACATCTGGGTGAAACAGCAGTGGCCGGATCGGCGCCCACAGCCCATCGCGCACCCCCTCCGTCAGCGCCGCGTCGGGCTGCACGAACGCCAGGTCGAACGACTGCGCTCCCGTGCGTCGAGCCCGGCGCACCGCCTCCAGCCACACGCTGGCCGACGACTCGGCCAGCCGCTCCACCGTGACGCCCGGAAACGCCGCCTCGAACCGTTCGATCGCGCCGAGATACGCGCGGTCTCCCCACGTGATCAGCGACACACGACCCTCTTGCCGCGCCGCCGCCACCAGCTCCTCCCACTCCCTCTCCCACCCGGCTGTGCGCACCGCGGCACGCGCCGGCGCGCTCGGTGGCAGAGTCACCGCGGGTACCGCCGCATGCGTCGCCGTGGGCTGCCCCTCTGCCCGCGGCTCGCTCACCGCGCAGCTCGCGATCAGCCCCGCGGTGCTCCCCAGGAAGCTTCTGCGCCCGCGCATGCTCGCCTCCCTCTCCGCAACTCTACACCCATCCGACGTGCGAGATCGTCTCCACGCCGCCGACGTCGATTCGCCCCAGCTCACGCCCGTCCGCCGCGCTCAGGATCGCCACCCGTGCCTCCTGGCCAGCGTACAGGCGCTGCCCGTCCTGACTCAGCTTCAGTCCGCGCACCGTGCCCGGCAGTACCCACCGCGACCGGGGAGATCGCTCGATCCTGACACCCGTTCGTGCGAATGCCAGCACCGAGGCGCCGCTGGCCAGATACAGCGTGCCGTCAGGTCCGACCTCCATCGCCGCCTCGCCCGGCGCCGCGGTCGCATCCATCTCCAACGGCTGCACGATCTTCAGCTCCAGCACTTGCGTGTCCGCCACCGCCAGCGTGCCGCTCGACCGGTCGACCACGAACAGCCGCGTTCCGTCACGCGACGTCGCGATCGCGTGCGCCCCGCTCGGTCCCACCCCAAACGGCATCGGCAGGTCCAGGCAGTACGCCCACCCTTCGTTCAGGCTCAGCGTGTGCACGAATGCGTGCGTCATCGGTCCCGCCGACCCCGTTCCACCCGCGGCGACGTAGTCCCGCGTGTGCAGGTGGTCGTCTTGCTTCGTGTACAGCGTGTAGAGCGTGCTCGCGCTCGGTGCCAGCACCTGCATCCGCCCCAGCCCCCTCATCTCCTCCTCCGCCGCGACGGGCGCCAGCTTGAATCGCGTCAGCAGTGGCCCGGGCTGCCCCGTCTGAAGATCAATCTGCCGCACGCGGTACCGATCCGAGTTCAGCGCCGGCATGTACTCGAGCACGAACAGCTGCCGCGAGTCGCTCGAGAACGCGTCTGGCGCGTAGTTGCCCGCCAGCGCCAGCCTGCGCGCGGCGCGCTTGCCGCTCGGATCGGCGATCACCAGCGTCGTGCGCGCCCGCCCCACCGGTAGCCACGCCGCGACCGCGCCGCGTTGGGCCCCCGCATCACCCGGTTCTGCCTCCATCAGCGCCACCCAGGCGCGATCGCGCGACGCAACACGTGGGATCAGCCTGCCTTCGATCTCCACCATCGCTAGCTCCGCTCCCGTCTTCGCGTCGAGCGTCTCTAGCCGCGTCCTCTCTCCCCTTACCGCCGCCGCATAGAGTCGCGTCCAGTCGGGCGACGGAATCGCGGCCGGAAGCGGGGGACGCCGCTCGCCTTTCGACGGGTCGATCGCCATCAGGCCGCGCGACGTGGTCAGGAAGAGCTGATCCGCCGCCGCGCGCGGTGTGCCCTGCGGGGCGCATGAGCTGGTGAGACACGCCGCGCCGCCTGCCTTCAGCCAGTCGCGCTTGTTCAGTCGCATGATGGAGCCTCCACTCCCCCTACAGCCCCCGCGCTCCAGCGGTTCCCGGCCTGTACCGCCTAACGCCTGAGCGACTCGGCGATGCGCAGCGCCTCTTCCTTTGGTCCCGCCAGCTCGACCCGCAGCGTCAGCTCCCCCTGCTCCCAGAGCAGCGTGTTCCCCGCCAGGCGCAGCGTCTCGTCGCGCACCACGCCGTTGGCGTCGCGGAAGAACATCAGGTGCGCCTGCCCCTCGATCCAGTAGCCGCGGCCGCCGTTCACGGTGACACCTTCCAGCCGCGTGTTCGGTCCCAGCTGCTTGGCCAGCGCCACGCTGGGATCCAGCGCCCCGCGCATCTCGGTGATCAGCAGTCCTGTGCCGGTCGCCCCAACCGCCGGTCGTCCCGACCTCGGGCGATAGAGCAGCGTCAGGCGCCCGCCCGGGATCTCCGTGCTCGCATACACCTCATCCGGCTCTCCGAGCTCGGGGAGCCGTGGCAGAAGCGCGGCGAATCCAAGCCGGGCGCGAGCCGCGTCCAGCGTGACCGGCTCGCCCAGCCCGAGGTTCCTCCCCACCGGTGGCGCGGCCGGCGCGTCGGGCACATGCTCGATGCCCACCCCGCGCAGCCCCAGCCTGTCGGCGATGACCTCCCGCGCCCGCGGGAAGATCGCCAGCGCGCCGCCCGCCAGTGCGAGCAGTAGCGTTGCCAGCAGCGCCGGGACGGCGACCGCCCGCAGCCGCGCCATCGCCCGCGAGAGCCTCGACTTCACCGTGCCTCGCGCGATCCCCAACGCCGCCGCCATCTCCGCCTCCGAGAGGTCGTGCACGTAGCGGTACGCGATCGCCGTCCGATCTTCCTCGCGCAGCGCCCGCAGCGCCGCCGCCACGATCCGCCGCTCCTCGTCGGCCACCGCCGCCGCCTCGGGCGTCATGTCAGGCGGCGCGATCGCTGCGCCGTCACCGCCGCTGTCGGTCGCCGCCTCGGCCGCCCGCCGCTCGAGTGCGCTGCGCCGCGCCGCTGCCGTCCGTCGGTTCTTCGCCTCGTTGGCCACGATCTGCAGCAGCCACGGCCGAAACGGTGCCCCCAATCGGAAGTCCCCAAGGTGGGTATGTGCCTTCAGCAGCGCCTCCTGCGCCGCGTCCTCCCCATCCTCTTCTCCCGCGATCCTCCGCGCCACCCGCACCGCGACGTCGCGGTACCGCTCGACCAGCGCCTCGTACGCGCGGTCATCTCCCGCGGCGGCCCGCGCCACGAGCAACGCCTCCCCGGCCTCGCCATCACGCGCGACCTGGTCAAATCGCCGAACGGCCATAGCGTCCCGCTACTTGTACACCCGCCCGTCCCGATTGGTTCCCGCCCGCGCCGTACCCTCGGCGTGCATGTCCTCGGACGAGATTCCCTTCGATCCCAGCGGCTTCCCCGACCCCGGCCGGCCGCGCTTCTGCGCTCGCTGCGGCGCCGCCATGGAGGAGCGCGACCGCGGCGACCGCCTGCGCCCCGTCTGCCCCGCCTGCGGCTGGACCTACTACGCCAAGAACGCGCTCGGCGCCGCCGTCCTCGTCGAGCGCGCGACCGCCGCCACTCCCGAGGTGCTCCTCGTCCAGCGCGCCCACGACCCATACAAAGGAGACTGGATGCTCCCCGCGGGCTTCGTCGAGTACGGCGAGGACGCCGCCCACACCGCCGTCCGAGAAGCGCACGAGGAGTGCGCCCTCCGGATCTCCATCCGGGACACCTTCGGCCTCTACTTCGGCACCGACGACCCCCGCAACCCCTCTTATCTCATCGTCTACCGCGCCACCCGCACCGACCCCACGCAGCCGCCCACCCCCGGCGACGACGCCTGCGCCGCCGCCTGGTTCACAGCCGAGACCCTCCCGACAAACATCGCCTTCGAAGCCCACCGCCACGCCCTCGCCGACTGGAAGCGGGGGGTGACGGCTACGGCGAGCTCGGGCTAGCCCCGCATCGCCAGCAGGTTGCCCGACTCGTAGCGCCGCAGGCCGGCGTAGAACACGCCCACCGCCACGCCGACC
>DASTZM010000623.1:0-6174 GCA_035764305.1 Chloroflexota bacterium
ACGTTCAAGCGGTTTTCGCGGCTCGTGGGATCGGCGCCCAGCTCCTTGCAGAATGCCTCCAGTGCGGCGGTCTCTCCCGCTCCACCGAGAGTCATTGGAATGAGCAGCTTGGCCTCGAGCTGGCTGGCCAGCTGCACCGCGCGCGGCACCGGCAGTCCATGCGGCTCGCCCAGCGGGATGAACAGCACGTCCGGCTGACCCATCTCCTGGATTCGGGGACCTGTCGGGGGTTCTGCCAAGCGACCGAGATGGCAGACGGCGATGCCGTCCAGCGTCACGGTGTAGATGAAGGTCCGACGCGCCGGCTCGCCAGCGGTTGCGCCGGCGGCGCTGACCGCCAGACCGTTGACGGGCACGCCCTTGATCTCGTACTCGCCGGGGCCGTCCACCACGCGCGCGCCGTCGACCGGCGGAACGCGGTCCCGCAGCGCGCGGTCACTGACGGTGACGATCTGCACACCGCTGATGGCAGCAGCAGGAAGGGGGTCGAAGGGGTCGGTCAGGACGGTGGCCTGACTGGACTGCAGGCGAAAGCAGGAATTACCGAACCAAACGATGTCCATGTGGGCACTGGTCCGGAGGCGGACCCGCAAACGCGGGTTCGCCCAAGAGAAATCCTAGCAGTCTTGTTCTAACCGCGGCCGCCGAACCCGAGCTCCGAAAGCAGCTCGCGGGCGACGGCATGCTCGTCCCATGGGAAGGTGTAGAGCTGCCCGTCGCGCTGGCCAATGATCGACCGTTCGTGACCCTTGCCGGCGAGCAGGACCGTGTCGCCGGCGCGCGCGCGGCGCAGCGCCTCGGCGATCGCCTCGCGCCGGTCGGCGATCTTCAGGAACTGTTCCCCCTCCCGCGCGCCCACCTCCACTGCGCCGGCTGCGATGTCGTCCAGGATCTTCTCCGAAGGCTCGCGCCGGGGGTCCTCGTCGGCGAAGATCGAGAGGTCGGCCAGTTTGGCCGCGATGCGTCCCATCCACGCACGCTTGGGCACGTCGCGCTCGCCGGCGCTTCCGAACACGACGAAGACACGCCCAGCGGTCTGCGAGCGGAGCAGCTTCAGCGCGCGCTCGAGGCTGTCGGGCGTGTGCGCGAAGTCGACCACGACGGTGTATGGCTGGCCGGAGTCGATGCGCTCCATCCTCCCGCGCACGCCCTTTTGTACTGCGAGCGCGTCGAGCGCGACGTGAAACGGAGCGCCCAGCGTGCAGCCGGCACCGACAGCGGCGAGCGCGTTGTAGACGTTGAACTCACCCGGCATGCGAAGCTCGAGCCGGGCCTCGCCCCACGGCGAGACGACGCGGAACTCGGTCCCCCACTGGCGGCGGTGTACGTCGACGGCGCGCAGCGCCGCAGCAGGGCCGAGTCCGTAGGACAGGACCGGCGCCGGCGAGCGAGGGGCAAAGCGCGGGAAGCTGTTGTCGTCGTCGGCGTTGAGCACCGCCGCCTTGTCGACGCGCTCGGCCTTGGGCGTGCGCGGGTTGGGTAGCAGCAGATCGAGTAAGCGCGCCTTCGCCGCGAGATACTGCTCTGGCGTGCCGTGATATTCCATGTGCTCGTGGGTGACGCGCGTCACCACCGCGACGTCGACCTCGGTCCCCGCCAGCCGGTCCTGATCGAGCGCGTGGGACGTCGCTTCCAGCACAGCGCGCGTCCCGCCCTCGGCCACGGTGCGCGCGAGCAGCGCCTGAATCTCGTCCGCTTCGGGCGTGCTCGTGTGGTGCGGGTTGGGCACCGCGGGACCCGTGCTCTTGGACGCGACGGTGGTCGCCATGCCCGTGCCAAACCCAGCCGCGTCGAGCACCGCCGCGGTGAGCGTGCAGGTCGTCGTCTTGCCGTCGGTTCCGGTAACGCCCACGACACCCAGGCGGTGGGACGGCATGCCGTGGCGCTGCGCGCTCAGCCAGCCGAAGGCCGCCGCGGTGTTCCGTACGGTCACGATGGCGACCCGCGGCGGCACGTCGACCGGCCGACTCACGACGATCGCCGCCGCCCCGGCTTCCACCGCTTGGCCGACGAACTCGTGCCGGTCGACCGAGTAGCCGCGGTGGTACACCGCGACGAACAGCGCGCCCGGAACGACGCGCTGCGTATGGTGCGCCACGACGGTGATCTCGGGGTCGTCGTTCGGCGAGACGGAGATCGGCGGCTCGGGGAGCGCGCGCAGCAACTCGGAGAGACGCACTAGTCGCCGTCCCGGGCGCTCTGCGCCGCGGTGCGCTCTCCCTTCATGCGCCGGAGCAGCGCCAGGTAGCGCGGCAGTGTGTGCTGCACCAGCGCGTACCGGGCGGGCGAGAGCACACGGTCGTAGGCACCGACGGTGCGCACGTGGCGACCGCCGAATCCGCGCTTGAAGTAGTAGACGCCGGAGAGGGGATCGTCTTTGTCGGATGGGTCGTCGGGCGCGCCCCACATGTCGTAGATCTCACACCCGGCGTCGCGTGCCCAGCGCATGGTGTGCCACTGGACCAGCTTGGCGGCATGCGACTCCAACCCCACTTCGGTCGCGCCGCCGTAGAGGTACCAGGCGCGACGGCCCAGCTTGCAGGCGAAGACCGCCGCCTCGGCACGCCCGCCGACCTCGCCCAGAAACAGCTCGGCGATGCCGGCCTCGTGGAGCCGAGCGAAGGCCGAGCGGTAGTACTCCAACGGGCGGATCACGTAGCCCTGGCGCCGCTCGGTGTCCTGCATGAGCTCGAAGAAGCGAGGGATGTCATCGGTCGTGCCGGAGCGGACCGTGACGCCTTCGCGCTGCCCCTTGTTGATGTGGCGTCGCCAGGTGGCGCTCATGCGCCTCAGTAGCTCCTTGTCGTCGCCGTCAAGGGATACAAAGACGGTGCTGCGGGCCTGCACCGGCGCGGTGGGGACGTAGCCGGCGTCGCGGATGGCCGCGACGGCAGACGTCTGGTGCCACTCCACGTCGGGATCGACCCGCACGAAGATGCAGCCCTGCTCCCGCGCGAAGAGCTCGAGCTGCTGCAGCACGGCACGCAACAGCGACGCATCTGCGTAGTCGACCGCCGGACCCTTCTGGCAGTACGCCACGCTGAGCGGCGTGCGCGGCAGGCGGCGGACAGAGACCGATGCCGCCGCGACGACGGCGCCGGCGCGCTCGAAGACCAGCCGGTGCGGCACCCAGCCGGTCTCCCGCTTGAGCTCACCCCACTCCCAGGTTTGCAGCAAGTGACCGTTGGGAAGCCCGGCAAGCTGGTCGTCCCACTCGCGCGCGTCCGCGACGCTGCGCCTGGTCAGCGCCGGCGCCGCAACAACCGTCGGTTCGAGCAGCGCTTTGCTCGCGGTATGCAGCGCCACCGTTCCCAGCGCCAGCAGCCGGTAGGCGACGTCGGACAGACCCGCGTCGCGAAGGAGTGCTGCCAGCCGCTCGGCGTCCGGGAAGACCTTGACCGAGTTGGGCAGGTAGCGGTAGGCGAAGCCGCGACCCGAGACGAGTCCGCCCAGCACCGGTACGACGCCGCCAAAGTAGAGATCGAAGAGCCTCCCGAAGCCCGGCATGGGCGAGCGACGCACCGGTGTCAGCTCGAGCAGCGCGGCCCGGCCGCCCGGCTTGAGCACGTGCTCCAGCTCGCCAAAGACGGTCGGGACGTCGTCGACATTCCGCAGCGTGAACCCGCTCACGACGGCGTCCACACTTTCCGGCCGCAACGGCAACGCCATGGTGTCCGCCAGCACAGGCAAGACGTGGCTTCCTGTGGCGGTCGCCGCTGCTTTGCGCCGCGCGAGCGACAGCATGTTTGGCGAGAAGTCGAGCGCGACGACGCGCGCGTACGGAGCGCGACGCGCGACTGCCAGCGCGAGGTCGCCCGTCCCCGCACCGATATCGAGGACCACCTCGACCGCCTCGGGGAGCACGGCCTCGGCGGCGAGCGCGCGCCAGCGCTCGTCCTGGCCGCCCGTCATCAGGCGATTCATCACGTCGTAGCGCGCTGCGATGGCGTCGAACATCCCCCGCACGAAGCGCGCCTTCTCAGCGCGCGCGGGGAGCGCTTCGTTCAACGAACGCTCAGTCGTGCCTGTCGACCGCGTAGTACGCCAGGCGGCGCAGCGTCTCGACGATTGGTCCGGGTCGCAGCGCGGCCAGGTGTCCGACCGCGGTGTCGGCGTGCGCCCGCGCGCGGTCGAGGGATTCGGCGATCGCCGCCGAGTCGCGAATCGCCGCGACCGCTTCGTCGGCGCCGGGCGCCACCTCCTCGTCCTGGTCAATCAGGCCGCGCACGACCGGGGACATCGCGCTGCCGGGGTTGCGGCGGAGGTAGAAGATGGCCGGCAGGGTGATCGTCCCCTGGCGCAGGTCGCTCCCCACCGGCTTGCCCAGCTGCTGCTCTGTCGCGGTGTAGTCGAGCACGTCGTCCGCGATCTGGAAGGCCATACCCAGCTCACTGCCGTAATCACGCAACGCCGCGATGACGTGGTCATCCCGGTCACCGCGTGTGTCGAGCATCGCGCCGGTCTGGCAGCACATCGCGAACAGCGAAGCAGTCTTGCCGCGGATCTTGGCCAGGTAGTCCCGCTCGGTTGCCGCCAGATCTCCATTCAGGCTGGGTCGCAGCATCTCCCCCTTGACCAGCTCCATCACAGCCCAGGAAAAGACACCCATGATCGCGGGATCGTCGAGTCCCGCGACCAGCTCGCCCGACTTACCGAATAAGTAGTCGCCGGTCAGGACCGCCAGCGTGTTGCCGTAGAGCGCGTTGATCGTCGAAGCCCCGCGCCGCGCCGCCGACTCGTCGAGCACGTCGTCGTGAATCAGCGTCGCGGTGTGCAACAGCTCGGCCGCGACCGCCAGCTCGACGCGCCGCTCGAGCGTGTTCTCGTGCAGCCGTGCCGCGAGCACCGCCAGCGCCGGACGGATGCGCTTCCCCCCCGCGGAGAGAATCAGACGGAGCGTCTCGCGCAGGTGGGGCGAGTCCACGTCGGCGACGCCCTGAATCGCCTTCTCCACCGCCGCCAGATCGGCGGCGATGGGTGCAAGGAGCGGCGCGCCGTTGGTCGGCGGCGCTAGAGGCGTATCGAGAAGAGACGCTGTGCGTTGGCCGAGGTCTGACACGCTGTCTCCTCGAATCGTACGCTCCGGGCGCGCGCGACCGCCTCCGCTACGAGTCGCACGTGCGCGGGCTCATTGCGCTCCCCGCGATGGCCATCCGGGCTCAGATACGGGCAGTCGGTCTCGACCAGCACTCGATCGGCCGGCACGGCGGCGACGGCGCCCGCCAGGGTGTTGTCCTTGCGAAAGGTGATCGGCCCGGAGACAGAGACATACAGACCCAGTTGCACGGCGCGCGTCGCGTCGTCTGCCGTGCCGTCGAAGCAGTGCATCACTCCACCCTTGGGCGGCGCGCACCTCGCCAGGATCTCCAGCGTCTCGGGCATCGCCTCGCGCGAGTGCACGATGACCGGCAGACCGCACTCGCTCGCCAGGCCGAGCTGCGCCTCAAATGCCTGGCGCTGGACATGACGCGGAGACAGGTTGCGGTAGTAGTCCAGGCCGCACTCGCCGATGGCGACGACGCGCGGTGCGCGGGACAGGTCCGCCACGCGCCGGAGCGCGTGCCGGTCCGCCAGGCGCGCGTTGTGCGGGTGGATGCCCACCGCCGCCCACACGTCGTCCCGCCGACCCGCCAGCTCGACCGATTCCTCGCTCGACGCGAGGTCGTACCCGACGACGACGAACGCAACCACGCCTGCCCCGCGTGCTCGGTCGAAGACCGCGTCCAAGTCGGCCGCGAACTTCCGGTCGGTGAGATGCGCGTGCGTATCGACCAGCGGGGGGACACGCGCCGGCGCGGCGCCCATGGCCGTCACCGCTCGAGCCGCTGCCGCAGGTTGGCCAGGCAGGCGCGCGACTGTTCGTCCAGCCGATCCTCGAGGCGTATCAGCTTGGCCATCAGCGGTCCGATCCCAGGCGGCAGGTCGAACTCCATCGTGTAGGTCACGCGCGTCTCGCGGCCGTCAGAGACGGGTTCGAACCGCCAGGAGCCGGCGTGCCTGGGACCTGAGACGCCGCGGAAGGCGATGTAGCGGCCGGGCACGAGCTGCACGACCTCGTCGGTGACGTCGAGCGGGATGCCGGCGAGCTTGGTCACGAAGCGGAAGCGAGTGCCGACGCGCGTCGCTCCCGCCGTGACGCGCTCGCTGACGTGTAGGTCGGGCACCCACTCGACG
>DASTZM010000624.1:0-2002 GCA_035764305.1 Chloroflexota bacterium
CTCGAGCGCGCCAAGTCGCGCGCCCTCGTCGACTACCTCATCGCCACGCCCGAGGTGAGGCTCCGCGCCCCCTCCAACGACGACCAGGACCTCGTCGACGAGCTCGCGCGTCTGCGCCGCGAGCACAACTGGTTCTCCGAGCGCCTCCACGGCACCGACCTCGACGTGCGCTCCGCTGACGCGCCGAAGCCGCACGAGCTGGAAGCGCTTCGTGTCGGACTGGCCGAGCGCGAGAAGCAGATCTCGCGTGTCCTGGAGCGCCTCGCGCTCCGTCGCGCGGACGTGGAAGGACTCCCCACCCACACTAGTGCGGTCGCTACCACCACCGCGTTGCCGAGACTCGGCTCTGACACCGTCCTCCTGGAGTTCTTCTTCGGGCAGGCGCGCAGCGCCGTCTTCGTCGTCCACGACGGCAAGGTGACCGCCGTGCCACTCGAGACCAGCGCGCGCGCCATCCGCCGCCTCCTCGACCGCCTCCAGCTCAACTTCGCCGGCGCCGCCGCCGCCCTCGCCGCCGGCCAGCCACTCGAGCCGCTCCACGCCAACGCGCGCGGCGTCCTCCATGAGCTCTATCGCGCGCTCCTCGCCCCCGTCGCGCGCTGGCTCGACGGCGCCCGGCGCGCCGTCATCATCCCCTACGGACCTACCCACGCCGTCCCCTTCCACGCCCTGCACGACGGCCGTCACTACCTCGCCCAGCGTATGGAGATCTCCGTCTGCCCGTCCAGCACGCTCCTCGACCTGTGCGCCGCCCGCTCCCGATCTCACTCGCGCGGACGGACCGCGCTCGTCATGGCCTGCACCGACGGCGGCCGCCTGCCCTACGTCCTGCGCGAGGCCGAGCAGGTCGCTGCGCTGATGCCCGGCGAGCGGTATGTCGAGGCGGACGCCACCCATGCAAGGCTCGTCGAAGCCGCCCCCCGCCACGCCGTCATCCACCTCGCCGCCCACGGCGAAGCCCGCCCAGACAACCCAACCTTCGCCCACGTGAAGCTCGCCGACGGCCAGCTCAGCATGGCCGACGTCTTCAACCTTCCCCTCGAAGGCACCCTCGTCACCCTCAGCGCCTGCGAGACCGGCCGCGCCGTCGTCCGCGGCGGCGATGAGCTCATCGGCCTCAGCCGCGGCTTCCTCTACGCCGGCGTCTCCACGCTCGTCCAGAGCCTCTGGCGCGTCGAAGACGGCGCCGCCTAACAGCTGATGGCGCGCTTTTACGCCGCGCTGCGGGACGGGACGACGCCCGCCGCGGCCCTGCGCCAGGCGCAGCTCGCGCTCGTCGACGAGCGCAGTCCCCACCCGTTCCTCTGGGCCCCCTTCCAGTTGGTCGGTCATGGCTGATCTCACCATGCGGAGACAAGACACCTATGCGACGAGACGTGGAAACTGTGGGCGGCAAACTGACCAGCGATCCCCGCGTGACCAGGTCGATCGGCACCGCCGGTCGGATCCTGAGCACCGCCCTGCACGCCGTCGCCGCGGGCGCCACCTGGAGTGCCCGCGTGCTCGACGAGTGGCGTCTCCAGCCCCCCGGACGTCGCGGTGGCCCACCGCGCGGCACCCCCGGTGGACGAGGTGAAGTAGTGCACTACGTCACCGGCGAGATCTGCTGCGTCGTCGCGGCCGACGGATTGACCGCCGCCAACGCCCGCTCCTTCTACGACTCCCTCCGGGAATCGCTGAACGCCAGCGCCGGCGCGCTCGTCAAGGACTGGCTCGCCGACCCGCTGCGCGACCGCCGCAAGTCCAGCTTCGATCTCGACATGGCCCCCACCGTGCTCGGCCGCCTCGCCGGCGACGCGCGCGTCCATCAGTACGTCGGATCGCTCGAGCGAGTGACCGAGCGCGACAAGGAAGAGCCCTTCGTCATCCTTGAGGGACCCGACGGCCAGCCCGCCTCGCTGCTCGCCTTCTGCTCCGCCGCCCGCGCCGACCTCAGTCCCGACGAGCGACGGGAGTGCGTGCGCGAGCTCGTCAATCTCATGAACGCCGACGTCGAGCGCGT
>DASTZM010000625.1:0-2034 GCA_035764305.1 Chloroflexota bacterium
CCTCGGTCATCCACCGCAAGGTCACCGGTGGCTTCCGCTCCCAGCTCGGCGCCGACGTCTCCGCCATCCTCACCTCGCTGCTGACCACCGCCCGCAAGCGCGGCGAGAACCTCTTCCAGGCCCTGCGATCGGTCGCCGGCCCGTCACCGCTTCACGCCGCCGGCCTGCCCACGTGAGCACATACCCTGCGGGTAGAGCGTCGCATGGCTCAACGCCGCGCCCGGCCGGCCGGTGTTGGGGATATAACGCCGGCCGAAGGTGTTGACCTTGCCCGACCGCTGGTTCAGGACCGCCACTTCGTCCGGGCCGAGTTGCCTGGTCTTCCGAAAGTCCAGCCGCAGGAACGCCGATCCCTCATAGCTGGCGTTGGTGAAGACGCGATCGCCGACCTGATGATGATCTTCGATCTCGGCGAAGACCTTGGGCATCCCGGATTGCTCGCGACCGGCCAGGATGGGGGCGGTCATGTTCTCCCAGATGACCAGGACGTAGAGGCCTTCGAGGCGCTCCCCCTCATGGGTATACGCCGCGGGAACGCCTACGGTGATCAGGTTGTAGCCACCGGCTAGCCAATCCACCGCCCGGCACATCCCTCATACCGTTCCCGCGTAGCCTCGCCGTATAAGTTGAGCAGTAGGAGGGCACGAGGATGTCATGGCACGGCGGGGACGGAAACTGACGGTAGAGTGGGCGGGGGCGGACGACGCGGCGAGCCTGTACGAGCGGTATCGGCGTGAGCGGCGGCCGGACGTGCGGCCCCGGCTGCAGGGGCTGTGGCTGGTACGGACGGGGAAGACGACGTGCGAGGCGGCCGAGGTGCTGGGGGTGGACGAGCGGACGGTGCAGCGCTGGCTGGCGTGGTATCGAGTCGGTGGCCTCACCCCCCTCCAGGAGCGCCATGCCGGGAGCCAGGGGGCGCCGTCGTTCCTGACGGCCGAGCAGCGGCACGAACTGTCCGAGGAGGTCGCGACCGGGCGGTTCCGGACGGCGGCCGAGATCCGGCGGTGGGTCGAGGAGCGGTGGGGGGTGGTGTACACCGAGGGCGGGATGGACGCGCTCCTGGGGCGGCTGCGGTGCGCCCCGAGGATCCCGCGCCCGATCCACGAGAAGACCGACCAGCTTGCGCAGGCGCGGTGGGAAAAGGGGGGCTCGCGTCCAGCCTCGACGCGGTCGGCCTGACGCGCACGAGTCGGATCGGGTTCGGCGACGAGCTGCGCCTGGGCCTGCGCGGGACGACCCGGCGGGTCTGGGGTCGACGGGGTGTCGAGGTCCGCCAGCGCCTCCAGCTCACCTCTGAGTGGCGCGACCTGTTCGCGGCGGTCGCCGGGCAGGCCGGGCGGGTCTGGTGGAACTGGGTGCCGTCGATGAAGGCCGAGGCGCTTTGGCCGACGATCGCCGGCATCCAGGAGGACGGCCTCCTCGACGGACTGGTCTGGGACGACGCCCCCAGCCACCACGACGGCGACATCACCGACCTCGCTCTGGCGTTCGTCGGCCTGCCGTCGTACAGCCCGGAGCTGAACCCGGCCGAGCGCCTCTTCGAGGAGATTCGACGACGATTCGAAGGCACCACCTACGCCACCCTCGACGCCAAGCTCGCCGACGGCC
Organism: Chloroflexota bacterium; assembly: GCA_035764305.1. Taxonomy (GTDB): domain Bacteria; phylum Chloroflexota; class UBA11872; order UBA12225; family UBA12225; genus DASTZM01. The sequence continues at coordinate 1,609 of DASTZM010000625.1, forward strand.
AGACCTTCCTGGAGGAGCTCGACGCCGATCCCCCACGCCTCCGACGCCTCTGCGGCTGGGACTGGATCAACGCCGCCAACGCCACGCTGCCAGAACCCCTAGCAAATGCGGCGTAGCTAGACGCGATTGGTATTACTGGATGGTGACGACGGGCTGGGAGAGCTGGAAAGCCTCCGGGAGATATTGAGCCAGCATCTCCGCGTCGGATTGGTAGGTGACCATGATCGATGTCACGTCGCCATAGCTATTGGGGACGGGTGGTCCTTCGTACCCGCCGAAGTGGGCAGGCATGAGATAGTTGCGTGCTTCCGAGAACTTGAACATCGTGCTGCCCCTCCGCGCATGGTTCGTATACGATTGCAGTCCCGCGGCTACTCATCGCGAGAGTGATGTCTGCCGCTTGATAATCACGGGCCTCGTGATGAG
>DASTZM010000626.1:0-7031 GCA_035764305.1 Chloroflexota bacterium
CCTGGGGCGCCGGCACGTCGGGCTTCCACGGCGCCGGCGCCGGGCCCACCGACGCCGGCTTCGGCGGTGCCGGCGAGTACGCGATCGCCCCCGCCGGCACGTAGCCGTCCACCGCGTTCCACAGCCGCACCGCTGCCCACGTCATCCCATCTGTGCCGGCCCGCTGTCCGGTGACCGTCACCTGGACGTCCTGGGGCAGCCGCGTCACCACCCCGCCCCCGCCCGGCTCCGACCACACCGGCAGCGTCTGGGTGTTGTCCGGCAGATCGATCCGCGCCACCGGAGCCTGCGCCTGTGCCCGCGCCGCCGGTGCCACGTGCGGCGCCAGCGACGCCACTCCCGCGGCGCCCAGCCAGCGACGCCGCGTCGTCCCCTGTGCGCTGCGCCGGACTTCGGGCACTTCGGGAGTATCCTAACTTCGAATGCTCGGCGCCCTGCTCCGCCGTCCCAAACGTAGCGGCGGCCTGGCTAAGCCGCACGGCGGGGCGTGGTGGGACGGGCTGGTGCGACGCAGACAGGCCGAAGGCACCCCGCAGCCGCCACCCCTCGTCAAAGAGCTGCAAGCCATCTGCGGCGAGGAGCACGTCCTCTGGCAGACGGACCAGCTCCGTTCCTATGAATATGACGGCTCGATCGACGTCGGCCATCCCGAGGCCGTCGCGCTCGTCGCCAACCGCGACGAGGTCGTCGAGGTTGTCAAGCTCGCCGCGCGCCACGGTCGCCCCATCGTCCCCCGCGGCGCCGGCACCGGCCTCTCCGGCGGCGCCATCCTCAGTGAAGGCGGCATCGCCATCGGCTTCTCCCGCATGCGCCGCATCCTCGAGATCGACGTCGAGAACCAGCGCGCCGTCTGCGAGCCCGGGACCGTCAACCTCGATCTCTCCAAGGCCGTCGCCCCGCACGGTCTCTACTACGCCCCCGACCCCTCCAGCCAGGCCGCCTGTTCGCTCGGCGGCAACGTCGCCGAGAACTCCGGCGGCCCGCACTGCCTCGCCTACGGCGTCACCACCAACCACATCCTTGGCCTCGAGCTCGTCCTCTCCGACGGTCGCATCGTCACCGTCAGTGGCTCCGCGGCGGACACCCCCGGCTACGACCTGACCGGCCTCGCCGTCGGCTCGGAAGGCACCTTCGCCGTCGTCACCAAAATCGTCGTCCGCCTCATGCGCACCCACGAAGCCGTGCGCACCCTCCTCGCCATCTACGACACCGTCGACGCCGCCAGCGAGACCACCTCCGCCATCATCGCCGCCGGCATCATCCCCGCCGCGCTCGAGATGCTCGACGGCGTCACCATCGAGGCGCTCCGCCGCGCCGGCCACCAGGGATACCCCGCCGACGCCCAGGCCGTCCTGCTCGTCGAGCTCGAGGGCCTGAAGGAAGGCGTCGAGGAGCTCGCCCCACGCGTCGACTCGTTGTGCCGCGAGCACGGCGCGCGCGAGATTCGCACCGCCGCCACCGCCGAAGAGCGCGACCGCCTCTGGAAGGCCCGCAAGGGCGCCCTCGGCGCCCTCGGCCAGATCAAGCCCAACTACTACCTCCAGGACGGCGTCATCCCCCGCACCCGCCTCGTCGAGGTCCTCCGCACCGTCGCCGAGGTCAGCCGCAAGTACGACCTCCCCATCGCCAACGTCTTCCACGCCGGCGACGGCAACCTCCACCCCTGCCTGATCTTCGACCAGCGCGTCCCCGGCGAGACCGATCGCGTCGTCGCCGCCGGCGCCGACATCCTGCGCAAGTGCGTCGAGGTCGGCGGCACCCTCTCCGGCGAGCACGGCATCGGCCTCGAGAAGCAGGCCTACATGTCCTGGGTCTTCTCCGACGCCGACTTCGACGCCATGCACCGCCTCCACCGCGCATTTGACCCGCACGCGCGCCTCAACCCGGGCAAGATCTTCCCCACCCCCCAGCAGGTCGAGGCGGCGCGCCAGTTGTGGCTCCAGCGCGGTCCCCCGACCACGACCCACGTGCGCGAGACATGACCGTCGCGCACGACGCTCCGGCCCTCGCGGAGTACGGCATCCGCGGCGCCGTGCCCGGCGCCGTCGTGCGCCCCGGCCGGCCCGAGGAAGTCGCCTCGCTGCTCCAGACCGCCGACGAGGCCGGGCAGAAGGTCGTCCCCTGGGGCGCCGGCACCAAGCAGCAGTGGGGCAACTCCCCCACCGGCTACGACGTCGCCGTCGACCTCACCGCGCTCGATCAGCTCGTCGAGTACGAGCCCGCCGACCTCGTCGTCACCGTCCAGGCCGGCATGACTCTCGCGGCGCTCCAATCGCACCTTGCCGAATCCGGGCAGTTCTTGCCCCTCGATCCGCCGCACCTCGATCGCGCCACCATTGGGGGAACGCTCGCCACCAACGCCAGCGGCCCCAGCCGCCTGCTCTACGGCACCGCCCGCGACTTCGTGCTCGGTCTCCGCGTCGCCACGCCGCAGGGCGAGCTCGTCAAGAGCGGCGGGCGCGTCGTGAAGAACGTCGTCGGCTATGACCTCAACAAGCTCCACGTCGGCGGCTTCGGCACCGCGGGCATCGTCGTCGAAGCCACCTTCAAGGTCCAGCCCCTCCCCGCCGCGCAGACCACCGTCCGCGCCACGTTCCAGGACCTCGCTCCCGCCGTCGGGCTCGCCTCCCGCGTCGCCCGGTCGAACCTCTTCCCCCGCGCCGTCGAGGTCGCCCGGCACTTCGCGGGGAGCGAGTGGATCGTCCTCGTCTGGTGCGCCGGCGCCGCCGGTGCCGTCGAGCGCCAGGTGCGCGACGTCGACGCCTGGGCGCGCGAGCTCGGCGCGTCCGATCTCTCGCGTCGCGACGGCGACCAGCACGACCAGATCTGGTCGCAGTGGGCGCCTTCGTTTGCCCGGCGCGACGCCGGTCCCGGCCTCGCCGCCATCAAGCTCACCTGTCTCCCATCCCAGCTCGCCGTCTTGCTCGCCCGCGTCCCGCACGACGCCGGCCTCCTCGCTCACGCCGGCAGCGGGACCGTCTACGTCGGCCTCTCCGCGCCCGCCGCCGCCGGCGTCCGCCGCCTCGCCGCCGTCGCACACGAGCTCGGCGGCTCCGCCGTCCTCGAAGACGCGCCCGACGACCTCAAAGCGCAGCTCGACTCCTGGGATCCCGCTGGCCTCGCCGCTGCCACCCGCACCGATCTCGACCTGATGCGCGCCGTCAAAGCCCAGTTCGACCCCAAATCGACGCTCAATCCCGGAAGATTTGTCGCCGGCATCTAACGCGAGCGCCTCTACCCACACCAGCCATGGCCGTCACCGAGCCCGAGATTCAATCGCCCCACGGCGTCACCGTCGCCGAGAGCCCCGGTCTGAAAGGCTTCCTCCAGCCAATCGACTACGAGGCGCTCGTCAAGTGCGTCCACTGCGGCCTGTGCCTCAACGAGTGCCCCACCTACCGCGTGAACGGCCTCGAGCCCGACTCGCCCCGCGGTCGCCTCTACCTCATCCGCGCCGTCAGCGAAGGCACCCTTCCCGTCACCGACGACGTCGTCGAGCACCTCCAGCGCTGCCTCGTCTGCCGCTCATGCGAGACCGCCTGCCCCTCCAACGTCCAGTTCGGCCAGGTCATGGAGGCGGCGCGCCACTCGCTGCTCCAAGACCACTCGCGTCCTCGGCGCCGGTTCCTCTCATGGCTCGCCTTCCGCCAGCTCTTCCCCTACCCCAACCGCCTCAAGCTCGTCGCCACCCTGCTGCGCCTCTACCAGCACAGCCCCCTGCCCGCGCTCACCGCCCTCCTCGCGCGCCTGAAGCTCATGCCGTCCCGCCTCGCCGTGATGGAGAAGATGTCGCCCCCACTCAGCGGCCGCTTCTTCGAGATCCCCCAGACCGAGCGCGTCCCCGCGGTGGGAGAGCGCCGCTACACCGTCGGCATGATCGCCGGGTGCATCATGCCCCTCGCCTTCGCCGACACCAACGCCGCCACCGCGCGCGTCCTCGCCGCCAACGGTTGCGACGTCATCCTCCCCATGGCCCAGCGCTGCTGCGGCGCCCTCGCCGCCCACTCCGGCGACGCCGGCGTCTCAAACGATCTCGCCCGCACCAACATCGATGCCTTCGAGCGCTTCGGCATGGACCGCCTCGACAGCATCGTCATCAACGCCGCCGGCTGCGGCGCCCAGCTCAAGAACTACGGCCACATGCTCGCCGGCGACCCACGCTACGCCCAGCGCGCGCAGCGCTTCGCCGAGAAGGTCGAGGATGTGTCCGAGTTCCTCGCCCGCGTCGGACTCACCGCCCCACTCGGCCCCGTCGACCGTCGCGTCACCTACCAGGACGCCTGCCACCTGATCCACGGCCAGAAGATCAAGCAGCAGCCCCGCGACCTGCTCAAAGCCATCCCCGGCCTCGAGCTGATCGAGATGCGAGACGCCCACCGCTGCTGCGGCAGTGCCGGCATCTACAACATCACCAACCCCGACATGTCCATGGACGTCCTGGACGCCAAGATGGAAAACGTCCTCGCCACCGGCACCGACTGCGTCGTAGCCGGCAACCCCGGCTGCCTCCTCCAGCTCAACCTCGGCCTAAAGCAACACGGCAAACCCCCCAACGCCACCCACCTAATCGACCTCCTCGACGAATCAATCCGCCGCGGGGGTCCAGGGGGCTCGCCCACTGGCCGAGCCGAAGGCTCGGAACACCAAAGCGCCAGCTAGGGGGCCTGGGGGAGCGCAGCGTCCCCCAGACTCACTCCCAGTAAGCGCGAAGCCTCGCCGTCCGAGGGTGCGCTCTCAATTTGGCAAGCGCCTGCGCCTCAATCTGCCTCACCCTCTCCCGCGTCAACCCAAACGCCCTCCCCGCCTCCTCCAGCGTCGCCGGCCGGTCCGCCCCAATCCCATAGTGCATCTCTATGGTCTTCCGCTCCTTCGGGCTCAGCGCCTCCAGCGCCACCGACACCTCATCCCGCAGCACCCCCAGCACCGCCTGATCCGCCAGCCCCGGCCGATCGGAGTCCTCGACGAAGTCCGCCAGCGCGCTGTCGTCGTGCTCCCCCATCGGCGTCTCGAGCGACAGCACCTCCTGCGACGCGAACAGCAGATGCCGCATCCGGCCGATCATCGTCCGTACCCGCGCCCGCACGTCCGGCGCCAGCGCGTCCGGCTCCGTGAGCACCCCCGATCGCACGATCCTCCACCGCGCCGCGTCCTCGACGGTCACGCCCTCCCCCACCGGCTCCTCGGGCACACGCTCCGCCGCCAGCGCCTTCAGCGTCCGCTCCAGCGTCGCGTCGGCAAACCCCGCCAGCAGCGCCACCTCCGCCGACGTCGGCGCGCGCCCCAGCTCCTGCACCGTGTTGCTCGCCGTGCGCTGCAGGCGCGAGATCGTCTCGATCACGTGCACCGGCAGCCGGATCGTCCGCGACTGGTCCGCCACCGCCCGCGTCAGCGACTGCCGGATCCACCACGTCGCGTACGTCGAGAACTTGAACCCGCGTCGGTGGTCGAACTTCTCGACCGCGCGCATCAGCCCCAGGTTCCCCTCCTGCACCAGGTCCGCCAGCGGCAGCTGCGTGATCCACTTCTTCGCCAGGCTCACCACCAGCCGCAGGTTCGCCTCCGTCAGCTTCTCGCGCGCCGCCAGCGACCCACGACGCGCCCGCGTGAAGTGCGCCTCGATCGAGTCCACGCACTCCAGCGCCGCGCAGTACGCCTCGTCCGCTGACGGCGGCGTGTCCGCCGCCGTCAGCGCGCCGAGCAGGCGCGCCACGTAGTCCGCCGACAGCAGTCGGCCCGCCTGTGAGAACGCCAGCACCGCCGCCGTCGTCCGCTCCTTCTCCCACCCCAGCCGCGCCTCGCCCAGCTGAACCAGCGGCTCCGGCGTGTCGTCGTCGATCAACGCCCGCACCGGATACGCGCGCAGCAGCGTCGCCACCGGCGTCTCGAAGGCGTAGCCCGTCGCCTCGGCGATCAGCAGCGCCACCCGCCAGCACGCCGCCATCCGCGTGTACAGCGTCGCCGCCATCTGCGCCAGGTGCTCGTCGGACGGCGTGTGCTCGACCAGCGGCAGCTGCCCCGGGCGATGCAGCGCCGTGAACAGCTCGTCCAGGACACGCCCATCCTCGACGCACCGCCCGATCTCTTTCTCCTCCCGGCCGCTCAGCAGCGCGCGGCGGCCGATCTCCCGCAGATAGATCGCCACCGCGTCGTCGGCCGCCTCGGTGGGGGCCGTCACCGGTTGCTCCGGTTGCTCCGGCGGTGCCTCCTTGAGCGCAGTGAACCCCCACGGGTCGAGCGTCAGTGCGCGATCTTCAATCAAGGTCTTTGCTCTCGTTTGATACGCCAACATCAACGCCGCGCGGCGGCCGCATGTTTCGACGCCGCGGGATGGGCAAGAACCGTTCCGCCACGTTACGAAGCGTTACGTCGCCCCGTTTGTCAACCCGCTCAGTTAGCGCGCCGTTAACGCGGCCCGAACGCCGGCTTGCCCCAGCGCGCGTACGATTCCCGTAGTGCGTTCAGGAGATCCCCAGAGATGACCAGTCCCACCCGCCGGCGCCTCTTCACGGCCGTCGCCGGCGGTGCCGCCCTCGCCACCGGCGCCCTCGCGCCCGGTCTGCTGCCCCTCGCGGCGCTGGCCGACGGTGGCCAGTGGCCCCAGTTCCACGGCGACGAGCGTCACGCCGGCGCCGCCGCCGCGGCCGGCCCTCGCCTCCTCGCGCTAGCCTGGTATGCGCCCGTCGCCGGCGACGTCGACGGCAGCCCCGTCATCGCCGCCGACGGCTCGGTCTACGTCGCCAGCGTCGACGGCTCGATCTACGGCCTCGCCCCGGACGGCGGCCAGCGCTGGTCGATCAGCGCCGGCGCCTCGGTCCTCGGCTCGGTCGCGCTCGGCCCCACCGGCCGCCTGTACGTCGGCGACGCGCGCGGCCGGCTCCGCGAGATCGTCCCCGCCGACGGCACCATCGCCTGGACCACCAGCGGCTTCAGCGCCATCCGCGGCACTCCCGCCATCGCCCCCGACGGCGCCATCTACTTCGGCACCGACACCGGCGAGCTCGTCTCGCTCGACTCGACCGGCAAGGAGCGCT
>DASTZM010000627.1:0-6364 GCA_035764305.1 Chloroflexota bacterium
CGTCTTCTTTGCGTCCCAGTCGTCCTTCAGGTCGCGCAGAATGTGCGTGCCGTCGCGGTCCGGAAGCGCCAGGTCCAGAATGACCACGCCCGGCTTCTCGTCCTTGACTACCTTCATGACCGTGCCGCCCCGGCGCAAAACCAGCGGCTGGAATCCGCTCTCGCGCAGCTCGTCGGCCAGCATCTCCAGGATGGCCGGATCGTCTTCAACGACGACGACTTTGTTGCTCTTCTCCTCGTCCGACATGGCCCGATACGGGTCTCCTTCACACTCCTACCAGATAAGAAGTGTGGGGATTATAGGGCTATGAGCCAACGGAAATCGCCCTCTTGGGCTGGCGGGAGGAGGAGTTTCCAGATGGCGGGGTCGGGTCACCTCGACCCGACATAAACCCACACGACTGCTTCGCTGGCCAGAATACGAGCACACGCAACTACCTGCGACGCGACGCAACCTTGCGCGTGCCGTCCGACAGACAGTCAGTGGGGCGACAACGAGCGGCAGGCGCGCCTCTTCCGCATTTGGGAGAAGCGGTTCGCGACCGAGGTCAACTGCGAGCGCGTCCCACTGCTCCTCAGCCTCCGCAACCGACCCAGCGTATTCCCGCTGGCGCAAACGCGCCGCCGCTGCTACTCCCGCCTGCGCCACCCTCTATCCGGGCAGCCAGCGGCCTAGACGTGCCCCCAGTTGCGCGCAACGCCCGAAGGGGCGTCGGTCTAGGCGGTTCGATGAAAGTGAGGTGTAGAACGGTCGGCGGGGGGACGACCGCGGTGCCAAGGTTCCTGCGGGTGACGCTCGCGCCGGACGAGGAGGAGGCGCTGCGCCGCCGGCTGCGGCGCACGCTCGGGCCATGGGAACGGCTGCGGCTGGAGCGTGTGCGGCTCTCGCACCGGGGCTGGACGGTGCCGGAGATCGCGTCGCACCTGGAGGTGCACCAGGCAACGGTGCGCGAGGCGCTGCGCCGGTTCGCCGGCGGCGGGTTCGACGCGCTGCCGGATGGCCATCGCTCGGGGAGGCCGCCGACGCTCACGGCCGACGTGCCGGCCGCGGTGGAGGCGCTGCTCGACGCGGCGGCCGAGCGCGGGGAGGCGTGGACGGTGCCCCGACTGCCATGCGGGGTCGGTGCCGTAGAGCGCCTCAAGCACGGACCAGCAGCACGGCGTCCCCCTGGCGCGCGCCTGGAGAGGTTACCCAGGCAGCTCCAGCTCGTGCCTGAGGAGCGTGGCGACGATGCTGCGCACAGGCGTCATTTGTAGTTCACGGACAAGCTTGGTGTCGATTCCGGGGACGCTTGTTCGACGTCATGGTGAAGAGCCCGGAGAATCTGGGCACCACCGCAAGGAGTGAAGTGATGACCTCGACAGTGCTGTACATGTCGATGTCCTTGGACGGGTTCATCGCAGGGCCCAACGAAAGCCTCGAGAACGGTCTCGGCGACGGGGGGGAGCGGCTGCATGAGTGGGTCTTTGCAGACGCCGAGGACGGGGACGACGTTAGGGCGGCCGCTGGGCGGCTGCGCGGCGTGAACCGCCAGATCTTCGGCGAGGTCATGTCCACCGGGGCCGTCGTCGCAGGACGTGGGACGTTCGAGCCCGCAGAGGGTTGGGGAGGCGACCATCACGACGGTGTACCCATCTACATCCTCAGCCGCCACTCGGCACCCGCCTGGGCGGCCGATTGGCCCTTGGTGCACTACGTAAGCGACCTGGGCGCCGCGATCAGAGATGCCAAGCGTGCGGCCCACGCTGCCGGCGACAAGAACGTGCTGGTCCACGGGGCGGGCATCGCGCAGCGCGCGCTCACCGCGGGTCTCCTGGACGAACTCGAGATCCACTTGATCCCAGTGCTATTGGGCGACGGGCGGCGGTTGTTTGAGCACCTTGGCGTCGAGCAGCGCGAACTGGAGCGGGTCAGGGTGCTCGAGGGCGAGGGGGGTGTCACTCACCTGCGCTACCGCGTGCACCGCTGAGGCCGCTTCCCCATGTACGTCTGGACAGCGTCGGGGTTCCGACTCACGCTCGTGCCGGCTCGGCGAAGTCAGTGGGGGTGGGGGAGTGGCCGCCGATAATGACTGGCACCGCCTCGTGAGATGGCCACCCACCGCACCCACCGCGTCAGACGGCTCACTACCGTGTCATGGTACCGCCGGAACGCCTCGCCGCTCGGGCCCTGACACGGTGCGACCGGCCCGATCTGAGATGGCGCGGCAGGATGGCAAGCCGCTTGTGGGAACTGCCGTCCCTCCCCGCGCTCGCAGAATGAGATCACGCCAGTCGCTGATCGGCCTGATACCCAGCGTAGGAAGAACGTGAGTGCCGCGGCTGTCAACCACCAGATGCGCGATCTCGTCAGCAGGGGTGAGGGAGCGACCCCGATGGACGGCCGGTGTTGTTGACCAAGTTCGGGTGAGGCATCCGCCATAGAATGGTTGGACCGATGACGGCGCCCGAGCCCTTCAAGGTGTGGACCGACAGCGATGGGGTGCAGCGCTACCTCCACGGCACCAAGGCCGACCTGAAATCGGGCGACGTGATCGAGGCTGGGCGAGCCTCGAACTACGGGGAGAGACGGAGCGCCGCCTTCGTGTACCTCACCGCCACGCTGGATGCCGCCACGTGGGGTGCCGAGCTGGCGATTGGTGACGGCCCCGGTCGCATCTACGTCGTCGAGCCAACCGGTCCGATCGAGGATGACCCGAACCTGACGGACAAGAAGTTCCCCGGCAACCCAACGCGCTCGTACCGCACGCGCGACCCGCTTCGTGTCGTCGGAGAGATCACCGACTGGAAGGGGCACTCACCCGAGCAGCTCCAGGCGATGAAGGACGGCCTCGCGCGTCTCGCCGCGCAGGGCATCAAGGCCATCGAGGACTGAAGGTCACTCTATGAGCGGCTCCTAAACGGGACGCGGCCGAGCTGCACCTCAACCTGGCGCGGGACCACGCGGCGACAGCGCGCAACCGGGCCCATCTCCTGGTGAGTGACGCGCGCGCTTCACGACGCGCTGGCAGCGCATGACACGTCCGGCGCGCAGTCTAGGGAGGCTGCAGCCAGAGCGGGCTTCACACCGCCTGCTATCGTCCGCGTCGCCATATTCCAGATCGACGGCCTCTCCGGCACCGGCAAGTCCACGCTGTGCGCCGAACTGACGAGACTCGGGCTTCGAGCGGTCGATGCCGACGCAGCGTTCGGCTACTTCGCCGATCCCGTGACCGGCAAGCCCACCGACGCCGAGCAGCGATCGAGTTGGCTGTGGGACGGCAACAAGCTCCGGGCATTCGCCCGGGCGTGCGGTGACACGCCGCTCTTCCTCTGCGGCGGAGCGATGAACCAGGGCGAGTTCGCCGATCTGTTCGAAAAGCGCTTCGTGCTCCACGTCGACAGCGACACGATGCGACACCGTCTCCTCACTCGAACCAATAACCACTATGGCAAGGCTCCCGAAGAACTCGCCGAGCAGGTCGAGTTGAATACGCGGGTCGTCGAAGAGGCGACGCGCGTCGGAGCAACGATCGTCGACGCCACACGACCGATCAGCGTCGTCGCCGACGACATTGTGAAGATGGCGCTCGACTCCATTTGACGGCAAACCGTCGTTTTGCGCTGACAGCCGCACGACGTACCGCCCGTCCTTCTTGCGCTCGTACGACACATCGGGAAGGAGCCACCGGCGCCGGTCGAGGAAGCGGAAGAACGCCCGGACCTCGGTGACGTACGCGACGCACGTCGTGCTCTTCTCGCGGTCGTACAGCGTGAGCAGCCAGGTGTAGAAGCGCTCGAGCACGTTCGCCGGCAACTGGTCGGTGGGGGCGCTCAGCGGCCGGCCGCCGTCGATCTCGTCGAGGAACTCCTCGAATCGCCGCAACGTGCCGCGTGCTCGTGGGTCATGCTCGAATGGCGCTCGTTGTACAGCAACCCAGCCGACCGGCGCAGCGAGCCGCGGAGGCGATCGGCCGCTGGGCCGCCGCACCGGTATTAGTCATCGGTCTCCGCCTCCTCTGCCAGCTCCCCCGGCTCGAAGGGGACGTGCCCCGGGTTCGGCGCCGGCGTCTCGACGCTCAACGACGTGGCCCCAGCCAGATCGACGGACACCGCCGCAGCCCCCGCTCCGGCAGCGGGCGGTCCCCAGTCGGGCCAGGAGTCGCTCGCGGCGTGGGTCGTGAGACGGACGACTCCCGAGCCGTCGGCGTTCATGCGGTACAGCTCGTCGTTGCCGTCCCGCGTGCTCGCGAACGCGATCCGCGACGCGGGCGCCCACGCGGGCTGCACGTCCTGACCCACGTTGGTAGTCAGCCGGGTCTGGCCGCTGCCGTCGGCGTTCATGCGGTACAGCTCGGGGTTGCCGTCCCGGTCGGAGACGAACACGAGCTGCGCGCCGTCGGGCGACCACGCCGCGTTGTAATCCCCCGCGGCGCTCGCGGTCAGCCGCTGTGGGTTGGTGCCGTCGGCGTTGACGACGTATACCGCCTTCGTGCCGTCGCGCTCGCTGGTGAAGGCGATGCGGGCGCAGTCGGGGCGCCACGCGGGGTTCACGTCATCCCCCGGCGCCACGGTCAGCCGCGTCTGGTTCGAGCCGTCGGCCGCCATGACGTAGAGCTCGTGGTTGCCGTCGCGGTTGCTGGCGAAGGCGATCCGGGCGGCGGCCCCCGTGCCGCACCACGCCGGCTGCTGGTCGGCCGCCGCCTCGGTGGTCAGCCGGACCACCCCCGAGCCGTCGGCGTGCATGGCGTACAGCTCGGGGTTTCCGTCCCGCGTGCTGCGGAAGGCTAGGCGCGTCCCATCGGGGGACCAGGCGGGCTGCTCGTCGGGCTTCGCGTTGGTGGTCAACCGGGTGAGCCCCGTTCCGTCCTCGAGCATGGCGTAGAGCTCGGCGTTCCCGTCCCGGGTGCTCTGGAACACCAGGCGGCGCAGCGCTGATGGCGCGGTCGCCGTGACGCTGGTCGCCGTCTTGTACCTGTTGTTGCCGGGCACCGGGTCGTACGTGGCGCTGCTCCCTGCGCTGCTGACCGCGGCCGCGTTGGCGAGCGTGTACGGCGCGCCGGTCGTGGTCGGCCGGACGGCCAGTTGGACCGTCGCGCTCGCGCCCGTGGCGAGCGTGCCCAGCTTGCACGTGAGCTTGGTCGCGCCGGTGGACGTCGTGCTCGTCGCGCACGTGCCCTGGCTGGGCGCGGCCGAGACGAAGGCGGCCGCGAGCGGGAGGGCGTCGGTGACCTGCACGCCCGGGGAGGCGTTCGGCCCCAGGTTGGTGACGGTGATGCCGTAGGTGAGCGGCTGCCCGGCCTCGACCGGGTCGGGGGTGTCGGTCATGGTGAGCCGCAGGTCGGCGTTGGGTTTGAAGGTCGCCTTGACGGTCTTGGCCGCGTCCATCGTCACGCCGCACGTGGGAGTCTTGCCCGCGCACGCGCCGCCCCAGCCGGTGAACGTCGAGCCGGTGGCGGCGGTCGCCGTGAGGGCGACGGTGGCGCCCAGCGGGTAGCCCTCGGTGCAATCGGTGGGGCAACTGATCCCCGCCGGATTGCTGGTCACGGTCCCGCTCCCCGTGCCGGCCTTCTGCACCGTCAGCAACGACAGCGCCGCCGGCGCGAAGGTTGCCGTGACCGATGTGGGCGCGTCCACCGTCACGGCGCAGGTCGGCTGCGCCCCCACGCACGCGCCACCCCACCCCGTGAAGACCGAGCCGGAGGCTGATGCGGCGGTGAGGGCGACAGCGGTCCCCGCCGCGTAGTGCCCCACGCAGTCGCTCCCGCACGCCACGCCCGCCGGGCTGCCCGTGACGGTGCCCATCCCGGTCCCCGCCCGGGTGACGCTGAGCGGCACGCTGGCGCCCGCTGGTGCCTCGTAGGCGCCGCTGTCGCAAGTCGCGGTGCCGTCGAGGTCGCCGTCCCGGGGGCGCGGCTGCCCCCGCTGGTCGGCCGAGGCGCACCCCGTAGCGGTGCCCCCGTCGATGGCGGGGCTGCCCGGCAGCAACGCGTGCGTCTTGGTCGGGCCGCCGTTGGCCGCTAGCGGACCCAGCAGCGCGTCCGTGTTGGCGCGGTCGGCCGGGGCGGCGAAGCCGCAGCTGGCGTCGCTCGAAACGTTGCCGCCCTGCGACTGCAGCTGCCCCGGCGCCTGGGCCAAACAGGCGGCGCCGGTCCCGGGGGCGCTGCCGCGCGCCACGACGGAGTTCGTCAGCGAGACGGAGGCGGCAGCGCCGCCCACGCTGAGGGCCCTGCCGCTGATGTCGTAGTAGGTGCTGTCGTCGATCAGCGCGCCGCCGTTGTCCGCGAGCGTCACGTTGGTCAGCGTCGCGGCGCCCTCGATCGCGAGGCCGCCGCCCCCCTTCAGCCAACCACATATGTCCAAGTCATCCACCCAGTCGTAGTAGC
>DASTZM010000628.1:0-3347 GCA_035764305.1 Chloroflexota bacterium
CTCGTCGAGGTCGTCGACGGAGGCGAGGTCGACACCCCGGGACTGCTTGCCCATGCCGATCGGTGCCGTGGGCGGCACGGGATCGAGGGACGTGCCGTGCCCGAAGGTCAGCTTGACGTGGCCGGCGAAGCCGCCGCAACAGAAGCACCAGCCGTCACCGACGCCGTACCACGCCATGCCCCACTTGACGGAGCGCTGGAGGCCGGGCAGGGTTCTGGCGGCCAGGGCGTCGACGAGCTCCGCGATGGCGCGGTGCGGCTGGGGCAGGCTGCGGATGTAGGCAAAGACCGGCTCGTCGCCCTGTCTCGCCTTCGCGGCGCTTGCCCTGCCGGTCATGGCGACTGGCAGGGTCGTGATGACGTCGCCTTGCGTGGGCGGTCGCGTGGCTGTCCGACCGGTGGAGGACGTTCGGGCGGGTGGCTGCTTAGTGGGCACTCTGCGTCTCCTACTTGCCAGCGGCGGGGATCGGCGCAAGATCCGGCCTCGGGACGTCGGGCGCGGTAGTGGCCGTGTGCGCTCGGCGGGTGCGGAATGTAGCACTGGGGAGATGAGAGACTCAGGGACGGTAGCCGCCTCAGGTGCACATGGCTGGCTCGAGAAGCCTCTCCGGGCAGAACGGGCGCCTAGTCGGAATTGCGCCGAGCGCGGGCGGCTGGTAATGACTCGTGTCGGAGTGAGGAGTAAGCAGGAGTAAGCATGGGTACGACGTACCTGCACGCGGTGGCCTCGCTGGACGGATACATCGCCGACGAGCACGACGACGTGGGGCCGCTCCACGACTGGTATTTCAGCGGCGACCATCCCCTCGTCGACGAGGACCACGCCGATCTTCACGGCGCGCCATTCCGCGTCTCAGCGTCCTCGGCCGACTACGTGCGCGGCATGTGGTCGCGCCAGAAGGTCCTGGTCATCGGGCGGCACCAATTCGACCTGACCAACGGCTGGGAGGGCCACCCGCCGGCGAGCGACCACGTGGTGGTCGTGTCGCACCGACCGCGGCCGGCGGGCTGGCATCCGGAGGCGTCGTACTACTTCGCCACCTCGGTAGAGGAGGGAATCGCGCGAGCACAGGAGTTGGCTGGCGAGGGGGAGATCGGCGTGGGAGCGGGTGACGTCGGCGGGCAGGCGCTGGCATTGGGGCTCATCGACCGCGTGGCGATCGACATAGTCCCGGTGGTCTTCGGCCGGGGGAAGCCGTACTTCGGGACGCTCACTACCGGCCACCTGATGCTCGGAGATCCCGATGTGGTCATCCAAGGCAAAGGGGTGCTCCATTTGCGTTATCCGGTGCGCCGGGGAGGCTAATGGGGAGTCATCAAGAGCCGGGGCTGAGCGTTGCGATCGCGGCGCGGCGGTGTGCGGCTAACTGGCCGAGACGCGTTTCGCGCGTCCGCGTACGCCCGTGCCTCCCGGAGCGGGCCGAGGTCGAGCGTTGGTGAAGAGTTCTCAGGCGATCGGAAGGAGACGCCGTCTAGGCCGCGCTCGGGCGCGTACACAAGCGTCGGCATGCCGGGTTGGTGCTTCCCGTCGAGTCCGACGCGCATCTCGGGCGGGGTCTACCCATTGAGTGGTGGCGCTGGTGTCCAGCGCGCCACAACATCGCGTCTCCCATGCGTCAAGTCCTGTCTGACGCATGGGAGACCGTCCTGCCGATAGTCCGCCGTCCCGGCCGGATCGCGAAGGCCTTTCCCAACTCGCGTCCGAGCAGCGCGGCTACTTTACCGCCGCCCAAGGCGCCCAGTATGGCTACAGCCGCGCACTCGGCGGCCCGGCCGGCGGCGCCGTCGTCTCTCACGACAGTGCCCTCGACCTCTGGGGCCTCACCGACTCCATTCCCACGACCATCCATTTCACGGTTACCCGAACGCATCGCCACCCACCCTGTCTGCCCGTTCAGCGCGGCTAATGCGTGAGCTGCTCGGCAGCTGAGCGACCTACGGGCGGTAGGCGGAGATGCCCCCGCAGCGCTCGAAGCCTTCGTCGGCGGTGGCGATGGCGGTGAGCCCGAGACGTCGCATGACCGCGAGGTGAATGGCATCGCGCGGCAAGGTGCCGGTGGCGAGCATCTCGCGGCGCATCTCGGTGATGTCTTCTGGCAAGACCGGCTCGATACTGAGCACGTCGACCACGGCCTGAAGCGGCGGATCGATGCTGGCGGATAGGCGGCGCACAGTCTCAGGATGGGTCGCGAGATACTGACTGCGACTGTGGGTAATGGCGAAGGGTGGATCAAGCAGAAGCTCTTGCAGTAGCACGAAGACGACTTCGTCAATCGTGAGCGTCGCGGTGACCAGGCGAACCGGCCGCGTCGAGTCGACCGCACGCTGAATGAGCTGCCGAGAAGGCTCGTGCCACGGCGACTCCGGGCGGAAGTAGGCCGCCACCACCATTGCGTCGAGGTAGATCGACGTGCCGTCGAAGGACGAGAGGGGGCTGGGCATCAGTCGCCGGACGGGGCGCGGCCCGCCGTTCGCGCAGCCTCCCAGTCCAGACGGTCGAGCTCTGCCCGCTGCCAACGCCCGGCGTCGATTCCACCGCCGAGCGCACCGGCCGATTGGGTCAGCGCCTCGCGTTTCCGTTGGAGCGCCTGTTCCCCGTCGTGATAGAGCCGGTCAACGGCGGCTTCGATGGCCTCGGTGCGACTCCGGTACTTCTGACCGCGAACGAGGGCGTCCAGCTGGCTGAGCGTCATGGTCGAAAGCCGGGTGGCGAAGTCCTTCTTGGTTCCAATTGATTCGGCCATTTCGGAGTTCCAACGGGATAGTACCAAGCCGCCTGGGCACGCTGCCTAGGCACTCTTTCGTTGTAGCTGGCGGGGTGGGGTTGCGGGTTGGGCACTCCGATGCCAGTTCGCTGCAATACTGGGCGCAGCGCAGGATGGAACTCGCGACGATCGCGGGCGTTGGCGAGTCCGACGAGATTGGGGTGGTGCCGCACAAGACGGCGCTGCAGCTGCACGCGGAGGCGGCGCGGAACGCACTGGCGGAGGCGGGGATCGCGAAGAGCGAGGTGGATGGGCTGTTCACGGCGGGGCTGACGACCTCGGAGCTGGGGGAGTACCTGGGGATCAGTCCGCGGTTCACCGACGGCACGCACGTGGGTGGGGCGTCGTTCGTCATTCATCTCGGGCACGCGGCGGAGGCGATCCGAGCCGGGTTATGTCAGGTGGCGCTGATCAGCCATGGGCAGAGCGGGCGCTCGAGGGTGGGGGCGCCGATGCTGCCGCTGTACGGGGTGAACCAGCAGCAGTTCGAGGCGCCGTTCGGGCTGCCGGCGCCGGTGGGGGCGTACGCGATGGCGTGCGCGCGGCATATGCACGAGTACGGGACGACGTCGGAGCAGCTGGC
>DASTZM010000629.1:0-10311 GCA_035764305.1 Chloroflexota bacterium
GGGACAGCGTCAAGCGCAGCCACATGGAGACCGTGCTTGCCCGCTGGCGGCAGTATGCGCCCAACCTGACCGACGACACGATTCTTCATCGCTTCGCCTTCTCGCCGCTGGACACCGAGCGGCACCTCCCCAACATGGCGCGGGGCGACCTCAACGTTGGTGCCTTCAACCCCGACCAGATTGGCGCCGGCCGTCCGTTTCCGGAGCTATCGGGCTACCGCACGCCGATCGACTCGCTCTACCTGTGCGGCGCCTGCACGCACCCGGGCGGGAACATCACCGGCTATCCCGGACACAACGCCGCGCGCGTCATCGCGGCGGATCTTGGTCTTCCCCCGCTGACCGCCGCGCGTCGTGCTCAGTAGCCGATCGCCACCTGGACCCACAGCGGCACGGTCCCCTCGATCTCCTCCATCGCGCCATCGACGTTCTTCTCGACCGCCGGCAGCTCTACGTTGGAGATGGTTACGCGCGCCGTCCGCCTGCGCCGCGCGATCTCGGCCGCCTGCTTCGGCAGCGGCCAGACGTTGCCGTTGGGAAAGACCACCCGTCCGTCGGTCCGGTCGTCCAGCGCCTCCATCAGCGGGCGGAGCGGCATGTGGCAAAAGCCCATGATGCGCCGCGCGACGATCGCGCTCGACGGGACGAAGGCGGTCAGCTTTCCCTTCTTACCCATGCGATCGACGCCGCGTTCTTTCAGCGTCGCGTTGTGAGACCCGTGGTGCCCTACCTTATAGAACGCCACCCGCTGCAGCAGTTCGTCGATGTCCGGCCGCTCCTGGCTCGGGTCGGTCCCGGCTTCGGGACGCCACTCGTCGATGGTGTCCCACGACAGGATGTTGCCGACCTGCGCGTCGCCGGTGAAGAGCAGCACCTTTCGCTCGGCGCCGGCGCGCGCCCCCGCCTTCGCGGGCAGCTCGAACGCGAGCACAAGGCTGGTGTTGTTCGTCAGGTTGTCGGCCTGGAACGCGAACGATTCGGCCGAGCCCAGCCAGTCGAAGTCGATGCGCCGCCAGTGATTCGTCTCGTCGTGGTAGGACGCGAAGGACCGGTAGGTCTCCGGCGCGCCCGTCGCCGCCGCTTCGGCCGTCGCGGGCGGGACGCGGAACCCTCGGTCGAAGGGCGCCGCCTCGTTGGCCAGCTCGCGCTCGGCGTCCAGCTCGTCGCCCAGATCGTGCCGGGGGAGCGTCTTCGCCCTATCGGCCTGCTCTTGTCCGCGGCGCTCGAGCGGGAGCGCCGCCGCGAGCAGCGCGCCCGCCACGGTGTTGAAGCCCGATCGCCCGGCCGCCATGCGCTCCAGCGACGGCGCCAGCGCTCGGTCGGGATACGCTTCGTCGCCGCGCTCGTCGGGATCGAGCCGGCTTAGGAAGCTGCTGTCGCGCGGTGGCCCCAGGACGTACGCCACTGCGTCGGTCCCCGGCACGCGCCGCACGTCCCCCGGCTCGCAGTACGTCACGCCGCCCTCGGGCGCGAGCTTCTGCGCGGCGTTCCATGCCTCGCGCACCGTCTTGTAGAACTTGAACCCGAACCCAGGACCGCCCGGTCCGCCCGCGTCCACCTCACCCGCCGCCAGAAAGCCCATCAGGCTCAGCGTGGTCTCGTGGCGGTCCTCCAGCCCGTAGCGCACGGCCGTGTCGGCCACCTGCGCCAGCGCCAGTCGCTGGCGCTCCTTCAGGGAGCGCAGCGCGTCGGGCAGCCCGCCGTCCTTCTTCTCGGTCCAGGCCAGCCACATCGCCCCGACCTCGATCTCGTTCTGCCAGATGTCGAGCGCCTGGTTTTCCAGGAACCCCGACACGTGGTCCATGTGCTCGTGTGTCAGGACGAGCAGGTCGACCCGCCCTCCCGTGCTGTCGCGGATGTCGCCCACGATGGTGCGCATCCGCTCCGCCCCCTTAGGGGTGGGCCCGATCACGCCGCAGTCGATCACGACGTACACCGGCCGCGCCGCCGTCTTGGCCGCCGACTTCGCCGCGGTCTTCGTCCCCGCCGTCTTCCGCGCCGCGCGCCGTGCGCCGGCCCGCGGGAACGCCAGCAGGAAGCAGTCCCCCACTCCCTGCCCGTACATCCGCACCAGCACCTCGCCTGCCTTCGGAGTCATCAGAGCCATCGCCTACGTCCCCCTTACTCCCCCAGCTCCGCCACGCCGTGCAGCAGGGCGAAAGGCTCCTCGCGCTGCCGGCGGCGCTTCCGCTCGGCCTCCTCGGCTTCGCACGTGTATGTCGCCGCGAGCCACTTCCTCTTGTCCCCGGTGTCGAGCCCCATCGGCGTCGCCATGTCCAGCTCGCCGTCGAGCGCCCGTTCACCCTCCCCATCCTCCAGCTGAGCCTTCACGCGGCGGCTCAGCGTGTAACGCCGTCCCACCTGCTCGTACAGGCGCTTGTAGATCACGTAGCGCACGTCCCACCGCAGCAGGTCGACCACCAGCGTCGCGCCGCCGCGCAGCCGTGGCGCATCCTTGTCGTCGCCCCGGGGCAGGCTCTGGACGACCTCCACCACCATCTCGGTGCGGAACTCCCCATGCGGCCCCACACGCCGCGCCGGCCGCAGGTTGCCGATGCTGAACGGCTGCCGCAAGTTGATGCCCGGGATGAGCGGCGGATCGCCGTGCCGCTTCTGCAGGCGCTCGAGCAGGCGGTGCAGCCCCTGCTGCGCCCGCAGGACGCGCTGGAAGACGCGTCCCCGCGCGCCGATCACTTCGTCGAGCGCGGCGCTTTCTGCCGTGCCGTGCGGTCCGGCCGCCGCCTCGCCGACGCGCGGCTGCCAGCCCTCCAGCGCGTCGGCCAGGTCGCGCAGGAGGCCGCGCTCGTCCTCCTCGAGGCCCGATTCGGGCTCCAGGCAGCGCAGCGGATCGTCCTCGCCCGGCTGGCGCCAGCGCAGGCTGTCTTCGGAGAGCGTCGGCACGCCGCCGGGATAGATGCCCCACGAGCGGAACGCCTCGATGAACGCGATCCGGTTCTTGCGCCGCTCGCCGGCGAACAGGTCGTAGTCCGCCGTGATCAGCGCCCGCAGGAACTCGCCGAACGTGATGTCCACCGGCGGCACGTAGTCCATCGCGCGGATGCACGCGCGCAGCACCTCCTCCGCCACCGCCGCCGCCTCCAGCGCCAGGCGGTTCACCAGGTCCGGATGGATGCTCCCGGCGGGCAGCACCCCCGTCCCACCCGTGGCGATGCGCAGCAGGTCCGCGACGCGGTCGTCGTACAGCTCCAGGAAGGCGTCGAACACCGCCGCCACCAGCACGCTCCCCCGGCCGTGGGGGTCGGTCTTGGTCCGCAGCAGCGTCGGATCGGGCTTGTTGCGCGTGAACGTGTCGCCCACGCGCGTGCCCAGCGCGTTGCGCAGCTCGGCGCGCCTGCCGGTCGCCTGTCCGAACTGCTGGGCGAGCATGGCCAGCAGGTTGTCGGTCTCCAGGTTGCCGCGCGTGTTGGCGATCTGATGGCGCAGCACCTCGGGATACGTGAAGTGCTGGAACAGCGCCATGATGTCGGCGAACGCCTCGTGGAACGCCCACACGTCGGGGTTGCTCGGCTCGTTGAAGAACGGGTGCATCCCGTCCAGCAGGGCGTGCGTCGTCTCGTGGGCGATGATGTCGTGCGAGAGACACGTGAACACCATCCCACCGGGCAGGCCGCGCGGGTCGTCGCTCGACGCCGGGAAGTAGCCGAACAGCAGCGCCCGCTTGGTCGGGCTGTAGTAGGCGTTGGGCTCGCGCAGCGCGTGGGGGTACACGCGCAGCCGCCGCACGTACCGGTCCTCCCTCCCCCGCCACTCCTCGTCCGCTTTCGTCCGGGGCTCGGCGGCCGCCAGCTTCGCGCGCTCCTCCTGGCGCTCGCGCTCCATCAGCGCTAGCGCCTCGGGCGTGAAGTAGCGCTCCTCCTCCGGCCGCACCTTCAGCCACGGACGCAGCGGCGCCCAGAAGATCGGTCGTCCCAGCGCCACCTCGAAGCGGTGGATGGTGTTCATCGCCACGGCGTAGACCATCTGCTGGTGGAACTGCGGGCTGCCCTCTGACGGCGCCAGCCCATCCTGCGCCAGGACGTGCGGATGGTTGAGATCGACCGGCGCGTAGACGCACCCCGTCGCCGGGTCCACGTCCACCACCTCGAGGTACTCCCCCACCGGTCCGGGCGCCAGCCGCTCCCAGCGCGTCGGGATCGTGACCTGCGTGATGTGCGCCGTCTCGAGCCGCGTCTCCAGGCTGGGGTCGAAGGCATACGCGCGCAGAGGCCGGAAGGCGGGCGGCGCGGGCCCCCTCTCCGGCGGCGCCGCCACTCCCGGCGTGAGCTGCCCGCGCTGCGACCGCGCCATCGCCGCCGCCTCGGCGTCACGCGCTCGTTCCAGTTGGGCGCGCAGCTGGGTCGACAGGGCGGCGGTGCCGTCGCCGCCCGGCGGTGTCAGTAGCCGGTCGATCAGCGGCAGCACCGTCTCCCCGCGCCGCCAGCGCTGGAAGCCCACCAGCAGCATGCGGTCGCTCGCCACGCGCGCCAGCAGCTCCGCCTGCAGCGCCGACGTCTGCTCCCCGAGCAGCCGCTCGATGAGCCGCGCTTCGTGCGCGCCGTCCGCTCCCGTCGGCGCGCCGTCCTCCGTCACCGCTCTCCCGCCCGTGAACAACCCTGCAAGGAACGTCAGCGCGTTGACCCGCTCGCCCATCACCTCCCGCCGGTAGCGCTCCACCGCCGCCGCCGATGGAAGCTTGCTCGCCAGCAGCGCCGCCGCATCCGGGATCCCCTTCCCGTACGACCCGCCGCGCAGGAAGTCTGGAGTGGCGTTGGCCGTCTCGCGCAGCAGGTACTGGAAGGCGAACGGCACCAGATCCAGCCGGCCGCCCAGCTTCGCCGCAACCGCCGCGCGGCCGCCCCAGTGTGAGAGCCACAGCGCCGCGATGCCCGCGACGCATGCCGTGGCAAACGACGTCCCCGTCCCCATCCCCACCGAGAACGCGTCGGCGTCGCCATCGTGCGACGCGAGCGCGCACGTCACGTCCTCGCCAGGCGCGATGACGTCCACCAGCCGCCCGATCGCCGAGAAGCGCCACGGCCCGCCGGCGGCGTGCAGCGCCGCCACCCCCACCACCTCCGGGAACGCCGCCGGGAAGACCGTCGCCGGCACGCAGTTCCCCGCCGCCGACACCACGATGATCCCATGCTCCAGCGCCAGGTCGATGCACGTCCGCAGGTAGCCCGAGAAGAACGGTCCGCCCAGCGACATCGAGATCACGTCCGCGTCGCGCTCCACCGCGTAGCGGATGGCCGCCCCCAGCGCGTCGAAGTCCAGGTGCAGCACCGACCGCGAGACGCGCAGCGGCAGCACCTTCGCGCCCGGCGCGACGCCGAACACGTCGTCCGCCCCCGGCTCCTCGCCCTCGGCGCTGACGATCACACTCGCCGTCGACGTGCCGTGCCCCGGGTTCTGCAGGAACCACTCGGGATGCTCGGGAGACCAGTCCGCCGCTCGCACGAGGTCGTCGCGCGCGTCCTCCAGCGGCGCGGCGCTGCCCTCCGCGATGAACGACTTCCCCGGCAGCACAAAGCGGCTCGCCACCTGCGGGTGGCCCGAGTACCCCGTATCGGGATGGGCCACCACGATCCCCTCACCCGGCAGATCGCCCGGCGCGCCACCGGCGCGCTTCGCTCGCCACACGCCCCACGCTTCGGGCACCTTCAGTTGCTCGATGTGCCAGCGCGGATTCCGGCGCAGCCGCGCGATCTCGCGCGACGTGTCGTCGTCGTACGGCGCGCCCCACAGGCCAAACTGCGCCCGCCCCACGCCCAGCGCGAACGCCTCCGCCTCCGCCACGCTCCGCGGCTGCGGGCTGGCGATCAGCAGGAGCGGCTCGACGTCCGAGACCCCATCCACCGCCGCGACCGCGCGCAGCCGCTCCCAGAACTCCCCGAGAGGGATGGGACGTGTCTCGGTCGCCGTGGCCGTCTCGGTCGCCATCCCCATCGCCGTCGGCTGGCCCGCCGCCGCCACCGCCGGGGCCATCGCCTTGAACCAGCCCGGCAGGCCGTTCAGCGCCGCCACAGGCCACTCCGGGAGCACAGGAGCCACCGCCGCCTCAGCCTCGGCGAGCGTCGCGTCGCCGCTACCCGGCGGCACGTAGCGGAACACGATGCCCCGAGGCACCGGGAGCGGGCGCACGACCGCCTCCCGCTCGTCCTCGACGAACGACCGAACTCGCGCTGCAGGCAAGGCAGCCCTCCCAGATCCCAATCAGCGCGCCGCTGCCCCTCGGCGCCAGGGCCCCCCGCACCCGCGCTCACCCGCTAAGGCAAGCCCGGACCCGGCGCCCACACGATACACCCCGCCGCTGCGCTGCGCCAGCCTTGCCCCGGCCCTCACCCAGGATACGCTGCGCTCGCCGTCTCGCTCACTGTTTCAGGTGCTGGTCGAACCACTCCCGTATCGCGGCGGCGATCTCCGGCCCGCGGACGATGCCCGGCCCGTGCACCCCACCGGGCACCTTCACCAACCCCACCGGCACGCCCGCCTTCCTCAGCGCCGCCTCCATTGCCTCCGACTGGGCGTAGGGCACCGTCTCGTCGGCGTCGCCATGAATAAGAAGGAACGGCGGCGCGTCCGGCCCGACGTGGGTAATGGGGGAGGCCTCGACGGCGCGGCGCTGCTCGATCGAGCCGGGATCGGCTTCGGGGTTCAGCTGGGCGCCGAGGAACAGGGCGGGCGCGCCACGAGCCCGGCCGGCCATCTCCAGGAAGGAAGTCGGCGCGGCGCGGGCGACGACGCACTGCACCCGCGCGCTCTCCCGGTTGACCGCGCTCTCGTCCTCTGGATCACCCTCGCCATCCAGCACGCCGAGCATGCTGACCAGGTGCCCGCCCGACGACCCGCCGATCGCCCCGATCCGGTCCTTCCGGATCCCGAACCGCGCCGCGTTATGTCGCATGAAGCGCACCGCGCGCTGCGCGTCCTCCACCGCCGCGGGATAGGCGAAGCGCGGCGTCGCGCGGTGGTTGATCGTGCACACCGTGTACCCCGCCTCCACCAGCGGCAGCGCCTCGATCTCGACGTGCGACGCGTCCTTCAGCTGACGCGCGTCCAACCCCAGCGGCGCGCTCCACCCGCTGCCGGAGATGTGCACGATCCCATACCCGTTCGCCCGCCCCGCCTCCGGTACGTACACGTCCATCAGCAGCGCCAGCCCGGAGTACATGCCGTAGACGACGTTCTTCTCGATAGTCATGTCGTGTCGTGTCGTGGCAGGATACGTCGACCGGTTGGACCCCGGCTACGTGGCCTAGACGCGCACGACGTCCAGGCCTTCCGCGGTCGCGGCGGCGGTGAGCTGCCCGTCGGCGGCGCAGAAGCGCAGATCCGCTTCCGTTCGGTCACGAACGAGCAGCGCTGCCGCCAGGTGGATCGCGTCGAAGCCGCGGAGGCCGCGCTGTTCGGCGAGCGCTCCCGCCGCGCGGGCGACCGCCACTCCCACGTCGACCGCCGCGTAGCTTTCCCAGTGCGTGTCGAGCGCGCTCACGAGCCGCCGCAGCTCTGGCCCGCTCAGCCCTCCCTCGCGACGCTTCCTGGCGAATGCGGCTCGTGCCTCGGCGTAGGCGACCGCCGCTGTGGCCACGGCTTCGCTTCCCTCTACCAGGGCGCGCACCGTCTCCGACCCCACCTCCGCAACGAACAGCTTTACCAGCGCGCTCGTGTCCAGGTAGAGGATCATCGAAACCGCCCAATCAGCTCGGTTGCGCAGCCGGCTTAGGTGCTGGCGCCACGCGCCGCCTAGCGGCGGTCTTCAAGGACCAGGTCTGACACCGGACGCCCTCTCACGTCGACCGCCCGCGCCGGTAGAGTGGGCCTCCTGCCCCCCCAGTGGAGGATGCCTTCATCGCGCAGCCGTGCGAGGGCGCGTTGTGCGCCGGTGGTCGCCGCCGGCCGGATGATGGCGATCTCCCGCCCGCGGTCGGTCACCGCGATCTCCTCGCCCTGCTTGACGCGCGCCAGGTAGTGGCTCAGACGGTCCTTGAGTTCTCGCACCCCGACGCTGGCCATACGCATTCTCCGAGAGGAAGTAGCCACATACTAGCACGGTGTGGCTACATCGACCGGCGTAAGCGCCGGCCGGCTTGACGCGGCTGGGGCGGGGACCGGCATATCTGTGGAATGCGCGTCCTCCTCCCCGCCAGCCTGTCCGATCGTCTCCCCGAGCTGCAGCGCGCCGCGCCCGCGCTCGAGCTGGTCACCTACGCCGACGCCCGCGATGCGCTGGCCAAAGCTCCCTCGGCCGACGCCTTCTACGGCACGACCACGCCCGAGATGCTCGCCGCCGCGCCCAACCTGCGCTGGATCCAGGTCGGCAGCGCCGGGGTGGAGAACGTCCTCTTCCCCGAGCTCATCGCCAGCGACGTCACGCTGACCAACGCCAAGGTGATCTACGGCTCCCACCTGGCCGACCACCTGATGGCGTTCATCCTGGCCTTCAACCGCAACCTGCCGCACCTCTTCCGCAAGCAGCAGGAAGGGGTCTGGGAGAGCCGGTCGAACATGCGCGCCATGGAGATGGCGGGCGAGACGCTGCTCATCGTCGGCCTGGGCGGCACCGGCCTCGCCCTGGCCAAACGCGCCGCCGCGTTCGACATGCGCATCCTGGCCGTGACGCGCAGTCCCAAGCCCGAGACTCCCGGAGTCGAGCGCGTCGTCCCCACCGCCGACCTGCACGCGCTGCTCCCGGAGGCGGATCACGTGGCGCTGTGCTGCGCGCTCACGCCCGAGACGTACCACCTCTTCTCCGACGAGGAGTTCGCCCTCATGAAGTCCACCGCCTACGTGCACAACGTCACGCGCGGCGGTGTGATCGACCACGACGCGCTCCTCCGCGCGCTGCAGGTCGGCCAGATCGCCGGCGCGGGGCTCGACGTGACCGAGCCCGAGCCACTCCCGCCCGGGCACCCCCTGTGGACACTGCCCAACGTGCTGATCACGCCCCACTCGTCGGGGCACTCGCCGCACTCGGGGGAGCGCATGTTCGACCTGCTGAAGGAGAACCTCAGACGGTTCGCCGCGGGCGAGCCGCTCCTGAACGTCGTCGACAAGCAGGTCGGCGCCTGATCCCCAAACCCGGATACTCGTCGAGATAGGACAGCCCATGAAGATCACCGGCCTCGCCGTCCACGCCGTCAAGGGGCGCCACTGGCCCCGCTTCCCCATGGTCTTCGTCGAGGTCGAGACCGACGCCGGGCTGGTTGGCGTCGGCGAGGCGCTCCACTACAAGACCACCGGCGTCGTCGAGAGCCTCAACCAGCTGCGCGACTACCTGATCGGCCAGGACCCGCTGCAGATCGAGCTGCACTGGGAGTCCCTCTACCGGCGCGGCGCCAACGCGGCGGCGCTCTCTGGGATCGAGACCGCGCTGTGGGACATCCTGGGTCAGGCTTCCAATCAGCCGATCTATCAGCTGCTGGGTGGCAAGTGCCGCGACGACGTGCGCGTCTACGTCGACGGCTTCTTCCGCGGCGCCGAGTACGTGCAGGACGAGTACGCCCAGAAGGCGATCGACGCCGTCAAGCTGGGCTTCGGCGCGCTCAAGATGGACGTCGATGAGCCCATCCCCATGGCCAACCGCTTCAACCGCCAGGTCAGCACGACCGACCTGCGCCACATGGCCGAGATGGTCGGCTCCGTGCGCGAGGCGGTGGGGCCCGCCATCGACCTCGCCGTCGACGCCCATGGCGCGTTCGACGTCGCCTCCGCCATCCGCCTGGGCCACGCGCTCGAGCCCTACAAGCTGATGTGGATCGAAGACCCGATCCCCATGACCAACATGACCGCGCTCGCCAAAGTGGCCCAGGAGACGACCACCCCCATCTGCACCGGCGAGCTGCTCTACACGCGCTTCCAGTTCCGCGAGCTCTTCGAGCGCCAGGCCGCCGACGTGATCATGCCCGACCTGGCGTGCTGCGGCGGGGTGATGGAGCTGAAGAAGATCGCGTCGCTCGCCGACACCTACTTCATCCCCGTCGCTCCCCACAACATGGTGGGACCCATCGCCACCATCGCCAGCGCCCACGTCTGCCTGGCCACCCCCAACTTCATGATCCTCGAGTACCAGCTCGGCGACGTCGAATGGATCGACGAGCTGATCTCCTCCCCTGTGCCAATCCGCGACGGCGCGCTGCACCTGAGCGACGCTCCCGGGCTGGGCGTGAAGCTCAACCACGATGCGGTGCGAAAGTACCGCGCCGAGTGATCCGCTAGAGTACGCCCCAGCACCGGAGAGACGACGAAGACAGCGATGACCACCCCCATCTGCACCGGCGAGCTGCTCTACACGCGCTTCCAGTTCCGCGAGCT
>DASTZM010000630.1:0-13291 GCA_035764305.1 Chloroflexota bacterium
TCCTCATGGTCGTACCCCAGCAGGTGCAGGACGCCGTGCGTCAACAAGTACGCCACCTCCCGCTCGAAGGTGTGGCCGTAGTCCTCGGCCTGGCGCCGCGCTCGCTCAACCGAGAGCGCCACGTCGCCGAGGTGCCCCATGGCGCACGCCGGGCTGCTCGCCTCGGTTTCTCCTTCAAAGGACAGTACGTCGGTGGGCTCATCCACGTGCCGGAAGCGCAGGTTGAGGTCGTGCAGCGTGACGTCGTCCGCCAGCAGGAACACGACTTGGACTGCCTCTCCCACCGCCGCCTGCGCGCCCGTCGTCACCGCCGCGTTTGCCACGCGCTCGAACCAGGCCGGCTCGAACGGTGGCTCGACTCCATCGGCCGTTTCGACGACGACTTCCACGTCGTGAGCTAACTCGGCTCGGCGACGCCAAGCAGCTGCACGGGCGGGGCCTCCAGCTCACCCGGCTCGGGGTACTCGATGCGCGGGTGATAGACCCCTTGGAGCTGCTTCGTGAACGACCGCTTGATGATCTCCAGGTCCTTCAGCGTCAGGTCGCACTCGTCCAGCTCGCCTTCCAGCAACCGTTCGTTGACCGCCTTCTCCACCAGCTGTTCGAGAGACTGCGTCGATCGGTTGGACGCGGCGCGCACGCTGGCCTCCACCGTGTCCGCCAGCATCACCAGCGCCGTGCCCTTCGTCCGCGGTCGAGGCCCTGGGTAGCGGAAAGCCGACTCGTCCACCTGGTCGGTCGCCGCGCCCGCCAGCTTCACCGCCTTGCGATAGAAGAAGCTCGCCAGCCGCGTGCCGTGGTGCTCAGAGACGAACGCCTTCACCGCGGGCGGCAGGCCATACTGGCGCGCCAGCTCCTGTCCATGGGTCACGTGGTCGACCAGCGCCGCCGCGCTCGCCTCGGGCCGCAGCCGGTCGTGAATGTTGTCCCCGTCGAACTGGTTCTCGGCGAAGTAGTAGGGGCGGTGCAGCTTCCCAATGTCGTGGTAGTACGCCCCCACGCGCACCAGGAGCGAGTCGATCCCGATCTGCTCGGCGGCGCGCTCGGCGAGATTCCCGACGATGATCGAGTGGTGATACGTGCCCGGGGCCTCGGTCAGCAGCCGGCGCAGGAGGGGTTGGCTGGGGTGCGCCAGCTCCAACAGCTGCAGCATCGTCGTCAGCCCAAAGAGCGATCCCACGACGCTGAACGTCCCCATCGTGAGGATCGCCGAGAGCAGGCCGTTCACCAGGCCCGCCAGTCCGAGGTTCGCCATGGCCACCCAGTCGTAGTCCTGGTTGATGAGTCGGAAGGTCAGCACGACCGCCAGGTTGGCGAGCGCAACCTGGAACCCCGCCAGGAAGAACGCGTTCAGGCGCTCGATCCGCCGCGTCGCCAGCGCACCCACGAAGCACTGCAGCACTACCAGGCACGCCATCTCGAAGGAATAGCCAAATACGGGCGCGCTCAACAGCGCCACGAACAGGCCGATGATCAGCGCCAGCCGCGTCGAGAGCAGATTGGAGATCAGCATGCTCGCAATCGCGGCTGGGAACGCGTACGCCACCCACGGCCGTCCCGGCACCACCAGCTTCATCATCAGGAGCGTCCCGACCATGAGCAGCCCCACCAGCAGCAGCGAACGAGGGCGCGCAACGAGGTCGTGCTGATGGAAGGTGTAGACGTACACCGCCAATAGCGCTACCACAAGTGCGCAGAAGACCATCACCCCCGCCGCGTTCTGGAGACTGAACGCGCGCGTCCCGAGCCCGAGCGCCTCTAGCTTTTCCAGATCCTCCGCCGTGATCACGTCCCCCTGACGGGCCACCACGTCGCCCCGCTCTACGGTGACCTGCACCGCCGGGACTCGCTCCCGCGTCTGCTGGCGTGCGCGGTCGGTCTCTGCCGGATTGACCAGCACGTTGGGCCGCGTGTAGAGCGACACCACGTCCGCCACGACCGCTTGCTGCGCCGAAGTCAGCGCGGAGCTGATCTGCCCGATCGCCGCCGCGCGGCGCTGTGCAAGGTCCTCCGCAGTGATCCGCTCGCGCACGTTTTCGTCGAGGATGCGCAGCGCCTCGGCGTTCACGGCCAGCCACTCCGCCTCGCTCATCTCGAGGATCGCGTTCAGCGACGCCGTGCTCAGCCCCGGCTCAAGCCGTACGACCTGCTGGCGGCGAGTGTCATCCGGCGACGTGGTGTCGGCCCGGACCGCGCTCAGGCTGCGCAGCGTGTCGGCCGCCCGTCCCCGCAGCTGGCGCAGCAGGTTCGAGTCGTAGTCGTACGCGTTGGGCACCTGCGCGGCAGCCGTGTCCCGCGCCGCCCTCGTCCGCGTCTGACTGACGTAGGTCGCCCGGCGCGGCGCCTTGATCGTCTCCGTCGCGGTGTCCCCGGCCTTGAGCGGCTGGCGACCCGGGACCAGCTCCCAGTTCAACGCGACGACGCTCGACAGGAATACCGCGACCGAGAACAGCGTCAGGAGCGCCGCAGGCTGCCACGACGAAGCCACCAGCCGGCGCGGCGGCCGGAAGTTGATGATCTTGGTTTCCGCAGGTGCGGCGGTCACGGACGTCGGACTCTCAACGTCATCCGGGCGGCCATGCGAGCTTCCTCCCGCCCAGCACGTGCAGGTGCAGGTGGGGCACGCTGATGCCCGCGTCCTCGCCAACGTTCATCACCAGCCGGTACCCGCTCTCGGCCGCGCCTTCCTTCGCCGCCGCCTGGTTCGCCGCCACGACCATCGCCGCCAGCAGCGCGCCGTTTCCTGGCCCGATCTCCGCGGCCGATCCGACGTGCTGGTTCGGGATCACGAGCACGTGCATGGGGGCCTTCGGGTCGATGTCTCGGAACGCAGTCACGGTGTCCGTTTTCAGGACGATCTGCGCCGGAATCTCGCCGCGCGCGATCTTGCAGAACAGGCAGTCCGCCATGGTGGTATCCGCGCGTCTCTCTTTATTATGGGGCGAGGAGCGCCAGCGCCGACGCCGCGACCGCAGCTGTCTCGGCGCGCAAGATGCGCGGCCCGAGGGAAACGGTCACCGCGTCCCGTTCCCGCGCCAGGTTCGCCTCACGCTCCGAGAAGCCTCCCTCGGGCCCGATGAAGAGTCGCAGCTCGCTCGGGCGATCCACCGCCAGCCACGCCGCGAGCGCCCGCTCATGCTCTCCCTCCCAACACACTACCTGCGTCGCCGCCCCTCCGAGCGCTTCCTGGAGCGGCACCGGCTGCACCAGCTCGGGCACGCGGGTACGGCCGCACTGCTCCGTCGCCTCCACCAGGATCCGTCGCCAGCGCTCGGGCGCCTCGCGCTTCGCCGCGACCACGCGCTCGGTCAGAAGCGGCTCGA
Source organism: Chloroflexota bacterium (assembly GCA_035764305.1). Classification (GTDB taxonomy): domain Bacteria; phylum Chloroflexota; class UBA11872; order UBA12225; family UBA12225; genus DASTZM01. The sequence continues at coordinate 3,324 of DASTZM010000630.1, forward strand.
ACCGCGCCACGCCGAGCTCGGTGCCTTTCTGCAGCACCCACTCCATCTTGTCCGCTTTGAGCAGCGCCTGACACAGCGTGACCCGCCGCACCGCCTCCCGCTGCGGAACAGTCACCCCCTGCAGCCGCACGCGCGCGCCGTGCCGCGTCACTTCCGCCAGGACGCCCTCCCATTCTCGCCCCGACTCATCAAAGATCACCACGGCATCTCCCACCCGCATGCGCAGCACGGCCACGACCTGATGCACTACCGCGGGGGGTAGGTCCACAGTCGAGGCCCCGTCCGCCAGCGGCCCCTCCACATAGAAGCGCTGCACCATCTCACCCTCTCCGGCAGAGCAGTGCCACCCAGTCGCCGCGCTGCTCGCGGCGCTCGGTCCCGAGCCCCACCGCGGACAGCGCCTCCGTCGCTTCGTGCTCGCGCTCGGCGATGATCCCGCTGGCGAGCAGCCACGCTCCCGGGCGCAACGCGCGCGACAGCGCCGGGGCTCGCTCGGCGATGACGCGCGCCACGATGTTCGCGAACGCGCCGTCGAAGGCTGCCTCACGATCGATCCCTGGCACCGGTACGACGCCGTCGACCGGCGCCCCGAGCGTGGCATGCCGCACTTCGATCCGCTCCCGCGCGCCATTGCGCGCCGCGTTCTCACCCGCCGCACGCGCCGCCACCTCCTCGACGTCCAGCGCGAGGACACGCTTCGCGCCTGCGCGGACAGCGGCGATCGCCAGTACCCCTGACCCCGTCCCCAGGTCCAATAGCTCTCGCCCGGCCACCTCCCCGGCGTCGTCCAACCACTCCAGCATCTCCAGCACCAACTGCGTGGTGGGGTGCTGCCCCGTGCCAAAGGCCATACCAGGGTCCATCTCGATGATCCTGTCTTCGGGCGACGGCGCGTACTCCTGCCACTGGGGCTTGATTACCCACCGCCGACCCAGCCGCATCACGGAGTAGTGGCGCTTCCACGCGTTGGCCCAATCCTCCTCGTCGATCCACCGCGTCTCCAGCTGCCCCATCGGCGCCAGGTCGAAGGCTCGCAGCAGGCCCACCGCGTCCTCCACCGTCTTCCGCCGGGTCTCGGTCTCCTTGCCTTCCGGGACGTACGCGCGCAGGCGCGAGTACGAGCCGAGCGCGGGGCGCAGCTCGTCCGTCTCGTCCTTCTGCGGCGCGAACTCGGGCTCGATCACGACTCCACCGTGCCCCGCCCGCTCGAACACCGGCGTCAGCGCCTCGGCGGCTTCGGCCGAGGCGCGAATCGACAGCTCCAGCCACTTCCCGGGCATGGCCCGCCGCTACCCGTCTTCTTCGAGGCCGAGGGTCTCCTTGACCTTGTCCAGGATGCCCTTCTGCTTGCGCTTCTTCTTCGGGGGCACCGCCTGCGCCTGGGTACCCATCGCCCGATCACCCGCCGCGCGCCCATCGAACGTCGCCGCGAGCTCCTCGAGCAGCTCCCGCTGGCGGGGTGTGAGGTGCTTCGGTACCTCGACCTGCGCCACAATCCGAAAGTCCCCTCGCCCGCTGCTTTGCCCGGTTCGCTGAAGGCGAGGCACGCCCTTGTCGCGCACGCGGAAGGTGCGTCCGTGCTGGGTTCCCGCCGGCACGGCAAAAGGCTCCTCGCCGTCCAATGTAGGAATCCGCACGTCGGTGCCCAGCGCGGCCTGCGCGACGTTCAGCTTCAGGTCGTACACGAGGTCGAACCCCTCGCGCTTGAGGACGGGGTGGGGCGCCACCGAGAAGACCGCGTACAGGTCGCCGTTCGGGCCTCCCTTGTCGCCCCCCTCCCCCTGCCCGGGAATGCGCATCTCGGTTCCGTCGTCCACGCCCGCCGGGACGGGAATCGGGATCGTGCGCAGCTTCTGCACGCGCCCCACACCAGCACACTCACTGCACCGGTGCTCGATGATCGTGCCCTCGCCGCGGCAACGGTCGCAGGGCATCACGTTGACGAACTGTCCGAAGATGCTCTGCTGCACACGACGCAGCTCGCCCGACCCGCTGCACTTGGGGCAGCGCGCCGGCGGCTTGCCCGGCTGCGCACCCGACCCACCGCAAATGATGCACGTCTCATTGCGCGGGATCTGCACGTCCTTGTCGACGCCGAACACCGCTTCCTCGAAGGTGAGGTCGATCCGCACGCGCAGGTCGTTCCCCCGAGCCGGACCGCGCCGGCCCACGTTCGCGCCGAAGAAGCTCTCGAACAGGTCGCCGATGTCGCCAAATGGGAACCCTTCGAACCCGCCTGCGGCCCCACCGCGCGGACCAGCGTGACCAAACTGGTCATAGAGCTGGCGCTTGCGCTCGTCGCTGAGCACCTCGTATGCCTCGGTCACCTCCTTGAACCGCGACTCTGCGTCCGGCTCCCTGTTGACGTCGGGGTGGTACTTGCGCGCCAGCTGGCGGTAGGCCCGCTTGATCTCGTCGGCGCCCGCGTTCCGGGCGACGCCCAGCACCTGATAGTAGTCGCGCTTGTCTGCCATCGGTCGATGTCTCGCCTAGCTCGCCGATGCGGGCTCTTCCGCCTGGCCCGACTCCGTCCCCGACTGCGCACCATCGGCGGGTGCGCCATCTCCTTCGGGCCCAGCCGCCGGTACAGGTTGCCCGGCCCCCGGGTTCAAGTCCACCAGCGTGGTCCGCAACGCGCGCGTCGCCTCGCGCAGCTGTCCCAGATCGTCCAGGTCCAGAGACGCGCGCACCCCCGCCACCTTGGTCTCTACCTCCCGGCGCAACTCCTCCGGAAGCCCATCGCCGATCGTGATGAGGAACCGCTCGGCCTGGTAGACAATCGCGTCGGCCGTATTGCGCGCCTCGATCTTCTCGCGCCGCTCGGCGTCTTCCGCCGCGTGCTCCTGCGCCTCGCCGACCATGCGTTCGATCTCTTCGCTCGAGAGGCGGCTGGCCCCTGACACGTTGATCCGCTGCTCGCGCCCCGACTCGCGCTCCTTGGCCGAGACGTGGAGGATCCCATTGGCGTCGATGTCGAATGTGACGTCGATCTGCGGCACGCCGCGCGGCGCCGGCGGGATGCCGTCCAGCTCGAATCGACCCAGCAGGTGGTTGCGCTCCGCGAGCTCGCGCTCCCCCTGGTAGACCTGGATCTCGACTCGCTTCTGATTGTCGGCCGCCGTGCTGAACGTCTGCATTCGTGAGGTGGGAACCGTCGTGTTGCGGTCGATCAACCGCGAGAAGACGCCCCCCAGCGTGCGGATCCCCAGGGAGAGCGGCGTCACGTCCAGAAGCAGCAGATCGGTCACCTCACCGGTCAGCACGCCCGCCTGGATCGCCGCCCCGACCGCCACTACCTCATCGGGATTCACGCCCTTGTGCGGCTCGCGCCCAAACGCGCGCTTGACCAGCTCCTGCACCGCGGGCATTCGCGTCTGCCCGCCTACCAGAATCACCTCGTCGATCTGGTCCGCCTTCCACTTCGCGTCGGCCAGTGCTCGCTGGCACGGCTCCACGGTCCGCTCTAGGAGGTCGCTGACGAGCTGCTCAAGCTTGGCGCGCGTCAGCATGACGTTGAGGTGCTTTGGCCCCTTCGCGTCCGCCGTGATGAACGGCAGGTTGATCTCGGTTTCCACCGCGGACGACAGCTCGATCTTCGCCTTCTCGGCCGCCTCCTTCAACCGCTGCAGCGCCATCTTGTCCTGGCGCAGGTCCACACCCTGGGTGGCGTGAAATCCATCGGCCAGCCAGTCGATGACCCGCGAGTCGAAGTCGTCGCCGCCCAGGTGCGTGTCACCCGCCGTCGCGCGGACCTCGAAGACGCCTTCGCCGATCTCCAGGAGCGACACGTCGAACGTGCCGCCACCCAGGTCATAGACGGCGACGCGCTTGTCGCCTTCCTTGTTAAGGCCGTACGCCAGCGACGCCGCCGTCGGCTCGTTGATGATCCGCTTGACCTCCAGCCCGGCGATCTCCCCCGCGTCCTTCGTGGCCTGGCGCTGTGAGTCCGAGAAATACGCCGGCACGGTGATCACCGCCGCCGTCACCGGCTCGCCCAGGTACGCCTCGGCGTCCGCCTTGAGCTTCTGCAGGATCATGGCACTGATCTCGGGCGGCGCGTACTCCTTGCCCTGCAGGCGGACGCGCACGTCGCCGTTGGGGGCGGCGTTCAGCTCATACGGCACGAGCTTCTGGTCGCGCGCCACGTCGGGATCGGCCATACGCCGGCCCATGAAGCGCTTGATCGAGAACACCGTGTGCCCGGGGTTGGTGATGGCCTGCCGCTTGGCGATCGATCCCACGAGGCGCTCGCCGCTCCGCGCGAACGCCACCACGCTCGGCGTCGTCCGCGCCCCCTCGGCGTTGGGGATCACCACCGGCTGCCCCCCCTCAAGCACCGCCACACATGAATTGGTGGTGCCCAGGTCGATGCCGATCGTCCTACTCATTGGCAGGACTCGCCTCGGCTGCGGTCTGGGCTGCGGGCTCGCCCGCGACTTCTGTGGGAGCCGCTTCGGCGGGCTTGGGGCCGACCTTCACCAACGCCGGCCGCAGCACCCGTTCGTGCAGACGGTACCCCGGCTGCAGCACCGCGACAACGTGCGGGGCTCCCTCGTGCTCCTCGCGGTCCACCGCCTCGTGCAGGCTCGGATCGAACGGCTGCCCCTCCGCTTCAATCTCCGTCAGTCCGATCCGGCTCAGGGTTCCCCGCAGCTGCGAATCGATCATCGCCACGCCCGAAAGCCACGTCAACCGCCGCAGCTGCCGCGGCAGGGATTGCCACGCCCGGTCGAAGCTGTCCAGCACGGGCAGGACGGCAGAGACGAGCGCCCCGACGGCGTACTTCTCCATCTCCTCGCGGTCGAACTGTGAGCGGCGTCTGAAGTTGGCCAGGTCAGCCTGGGCGCGTTGCCAGCGGTCAAGGTTCTCCTGCGCCCGCTTCTCCGCCTCGTCCGCGCGCGCCTCCGCCGCCTTCAGCTTCTCCCGCAGCTCCTCGAGCTGCCGCTCCAGCTCTCGCGCCTCAGCCGACACCGTTCTCCCCCAACAGCTCCGTCATGATCTTGGACACGTAGCGCACCGCAGGAACCGCCACCGAGTACGACAGGCGCAGCGGCCCGATCACCCCGACTACTCCTGTCAGGTCTCCCGCCGCGCCGTAGCGCGCCAGTACGAAGGAGCACTCCTTCATCCAGTCCCACCGGTTCTCGCTTCCGATGAGGATCTGGATCCCGTCGGTCGTCGGGATCACGGGGAACAGCTCACGCAGCGTCTGGGGGCGCTCGAGCACCTCCACGATCGCCCGCGCCCGCTCGGTTCGCGCGAACTCCGGCTGGTCCAGCAACTCGACGATCCCATCGTGGTAGACGTTGATCGCCTCGCGCTGATCGATCTGCGCCATCAGGCTCAGCACCGCCCGCTGCAGCAGGTCCTCGGTCGGACCCACTTCCACGTCGAGCGTCGCGATCTCGCGCCGTGACTTGCTGCCGAACAGGCTGTTCAGGCGGTTCGCCCCCTGCGAGAGGTCCTCCTGCGCCGTCCCGTCGGGCACCTGCATCAGCTGCTGCTTGACGGTGCCGTCCTGGAGGACGAGCACCAGCAGCCCGAGACCGTCCTGCATCAGCAGCGCCTCGAAGTGCTTCACGCGGCATTCCACGGTCTGCGGCGAGGAGACGATGGCGGCGGCCCGGACGGACCGCGACAGGACCGCCGCCGCGAGCTGGAGCCACTGCTCGCGGGCGAGCGCCACCTGGTGGAACTGGTGCCGGATGGTCAGCTGCTCGGAGCGCGGGATGCGCTGCTCCTCCATCAGGCGCTGGACGAAGTAGCGGTAGCCCTTCTCGGACGGGATGCGCCCCGCCGAGGTGTGCGGCTGCGTGATGAAGCCCAGCGTCTCCAGCTCGGCCATCTCGTTCCGGACCGTCGCTGAGGAGACTCCCAGGCCGTGCTCGCGTACCAGCGCCTCGGACGCCACCGGCGCCGCGTGCCGGATGTAGTCCTCTACGATGGCCTTCAGGACGCGCTCCTGGCGGTCCGACAGCGCCCGCTCAGATTTCGCTTCCATACCGCTTTCCGGTCGTTAGCACTCTCGCCCGCCGAGTGCTAATCCACACTCTCCCTCAGAGTACCAGAGCCCCCCAGAACCGGGAAAGGGGGTCAGTAGGCGGAGGTGTCCCGCAACACCAGGACGGCCGTCCGCAGAATGATCTTCAGGTCAAGCCACAGCGACCAGTTATCGACGTAGTACAGATCGAACTTCGTCCGATCGTCGATCGAGGTGTCGCCGCGCAGCCCATTGACCTGCGCCCAACCGGTAATCCCAGCCTTCACCCGTAGCCGGCGCAGGTAATCCGGCACCGTCTCGCTGAACTGCGCGACGAACATCGGCCGCTCCGGCCGCGGACCGACGACGCTCATGTCGCCGACGAGCACGTTGATGAACTGCGGCAGCTCGTCCAGTGAGAACCGGCGCAGCCAGCGCCCCAGCCGCGTCCGACGCGGGTCGTCCGCCACGGTCCAGAACCGCCCGGTCAGCTGCTCCGCTCCGTGCATCATCGAGCGGAACTTGATCGCGTGGAACCGCTTGCCATCCTGCCCCACGCGCTCCTGCGCGTAGAACACCGGCCCGGGTGAATCGAGGCGCACCAGCAGCGCGATGAGCAGTAGCAGCGGTGCAGTCGCCACCAGCAACGCCGCCGAGAACACGACGTCGAACAGGCGCTTGACCGTCCGCTGCCACGCATCGAGTTCCGCGGTGCGCAATCCCAGAAGCTGAAGGCCGCGCCAGTTGTCGAGCGACGCTTCGGTCACCAGCATCTGGAACAGGTCCGGGTAGACGCGCACGGCCACCGGCTGACCCTCGCAGCGGTTGACGATCTCCAGCAGCTCCTGGTCGTTGAGCGTCGGATCGGCGAGGATCAGCTCGTGCGGCTGGCTCGCCGCCAGCGCGGCGTCCAGGTCACCAACCTTCCCCAGAACCGGTGCCGTGCCCGCAACGCGTGTCCCGCGCGGCAGATCATCGTCCAGGAAACCCACCACGCGGAACCCCAGCTGCGGTGCGTTGGTGAAGTGGTCCGCCACACGCTGTCCCGCCGCGCCCGCACCGATCACCAGCGCCGTACGTACGGCCTGTCCGGTACGCGCCAGCCAGTCCCGCCAGAGGACCCAGCCGTACCGGAACAGGCACGCCATGAGCGTGCAACCGGCCCACAGATACCCCAGGAGGAGGCGCGAGTAGTCCGGCCAGCCCCGTACGACGAACGACGAAATGGCCACCGAGAAAACCAGCCCCATAAGCACCGCGGCTCCCAGCCGGAACAGCTGGTCCACGATGCTCCGCAGATTGCGCGGCTGGTACAGCCCGTGCGCGACGAAGCAGATCAGGAAGATCGGCGCGGCCGTTAGCAGCAGCCCGGAATACGCCCGCGCGCTGTGGATCTCCTCCGCCGCCGGGATTTCCAGCACGAAGCGCAGGTAGTACGCCAGCCAGAAGCCCGCTGCGATCGCCGCGACGTCCGGCACCACGAGGAACGCTGGCTCCAGCGTCCGTGCCAACCAGGTGCGGCGCGGCGCGGGCGGCGTCTGCATCCGCTCGGCCGGCGCGGCCGTTCCGGACGGTCCGGGCTCGGCCGGAGCGGTGCTGCTACCGCGCGGGTTCCGGAGCTCCACAATGCGCCGTCCAGCCACGCTCGACCGCTGCGTCAAATGGTACGGCCTCTCCTTAAGAGACGCGCCGCAGCCCGGCAGGGCGCAGGCGCCCGGACGCCAGCGACGCCGCCCCAAGCGCGACGATTGCCGTCGTGACCAGCGCGTTCTGCGCCGACGGCGCGGCCGCCGCGTAGTGCTTCCCATAGAACAGGTGCATCGCGCGGAAGAACTCGTAGGTGCATTTCACCGACCGGCTCTTGCTGCTCTCTCCTTTGAGATGTAGCACGGTCACGCGTGGGTAGTAGCGTGTCCTCCACCCCGCCGCCTTCGCGCGCCAGCAGAGATCCAGGTCCTCGCCGTACATCCAGAAGCTCTCGTCGAGCAGCCCAATGCGCTCCAACACCGCGCGACGGATCAGTAGGAAGGCCCCGGCCACGGCGTCTACGTCGTACTCGCGGTCCGGGTCCCGGTCGGTGAGGTTGTACTGACCAAACCTCGCGCTGCGGGGAAAGAGCTTGGGCAGGCGCAGGAAGTGGTAGAGGGCGGTGCGCGGCGTGGGGAACGACCGCCGGCAGGCCAGGTCGAGTGACCCGTCGCCCCGCACCAGCTTGACCCCCAGGATGCCGACCGACGAGTCCCTCTCCAGCTCCGCCACCGCGCGCGCGAAGGCGTCCGGCGGGACGACGGTGTCCGGGTTGAGTAACAGCACGTGCTCGCCCCGCGCGCGGCGGATACCCAGGTTGTTCGCCGCCGCGTAGCCCGGGTTCTCCGGCGCCTCGAGGACCGTCATCTCGGGATACTCGCGCCGCGCCATGGCGGCACTGCCATCCAGTCCGGTGTCGACGACGATTGTCTCGAACGGGAAGGGCGCCGCGCTCCGCCGCACCGCGTCCAGACAGTTGTGCAGCAGCGTCCGAACGTTGTACGGGACGATCACGACCGAGAGCTTCGGTTCCTCGCGTGGGTCTGCCCCGCCTGGTGTCGCAGTCGCCACAGCACTCCTACCGGGTAGCCGATCATCTTCGCGACGTCGCCCGCCAACCGGGCCAGGGGCACCAGCGGCGCGGCGCGCGCAAACGCCCCGGCATCGGGCGCCTGTTCAAACAAACGTACGAGCGGACGGCGGAGATAGGCCCCGCCAGCCAAGACCAGCAGCGCCAGCGCTGCCCGGTCTCCGCGCGCCGCCCGCACCGCCAGCGCCGCGCCGCCGAGATAGGTGCCGTAGCGCACCGCGTGGCGCAGGCGCCACAGCTCGGCCTTCCCGTCTCCCCTGGCGTAGCGGTAGTACTGCAGGAAGAACGCACGCACCGTCGGCCGCGGCCGAAAGCGGACCACGGCCCGCGGCACGAAGCGCGGTCGCGCCCCCGCCGCGAGCAGACCGAAGTCGAACACCAGGTCCTCGCAGAAGTCGAGCCACTCCGGATAGCCGCCCGCGGCCTGCCATGCCTGGCGTGTGAACGCGACCGAGCGGCTCGACGGCAGGAAGCGCGCGGGATTCACGTCCGCGACGTCGGGCAGCGTCGTGGCCCCAAGCGCCAGCTCCCACGCGCCGCGCGGTGCAGACACAAAGAACCCGCTCGCGGCGCGCAGCGGGCGCGTACCTCCGGGTAGCTCCGTTGCCAGTCGCTCCGCCCAAGCCGCATGCAGCTCCACGCCAGCATCGGTGACAAGAAGCGTTTCGTGCGCCGCCGCCTCGATAGCCACGTTGCGGCCCCGTGAGATGTTCGCCCCCGGCGCCTCGATCACGCGTAGCTGAAGCGCGGAGGAGGCGGGGTGTGAGCGCAGCACGTCCGGCGTCCCGTCGGTCGAGCCCCCGTCGACCATCACCACTTCGTCCGGCCCGCGCGTCTGCGCCGCAAGCGACCGCACAAGTCGCCCCGCGCTGCTGCGCTCGTTCAGGACTGTCGCCACCACGGTGAGCCCGTCGGCTTCGCGATCGGCCTTCTGATCTGCCAGGCAGTCGTACACGGCAAGCAAGCGCGGTGTGATATGGCGCCAGTCGTGCGCCTCCTCGGCCAGGCGCCGCGACGCTTCCGCGAGCGCCGCGCCTCGCGCGGGGTCGCTCAGGACCTCGATCAGCTGCCGAGCGAACCCCTCGGCATCGTCGCTCACCAGGGCGTGCCTCGTGTGCTCCGCCCCGGTGCCCGACACGCCGAGCGACGTCGAGACCAGCGGCACGCGCGCCGCCATCGCCTCGAGCACCTTGAAGCGCACCCCGCTTCCCATCCGCATCGGGACGGCATACACCCACGCCTGCGCGCGCCGCTGCGCCAGCAACGCGTCGCTCAGGGCACCCGTCACCTCGACGCCCGGCCCCGCGAGCGAGCGGACCGCCGGCGCGGGATCCCGCCCGGCCAGCACCACCCGCACGCCGGGCACCGCTT
>DASTZM010000631.1:0-2340 GCA_035764305.1 Chloroflexota bacterium
TCCCTCCATCGGCGGCATCAGACCGCCCTCCCGTTCCCACCCGGCCACCCACGCCGTACGGCCTGCTCTCGTCCATGGCTGCCTCCTCGCGGGTATGGCGGATCCCGACGAGGGCACACCTCGCCAGCTGGATCGTCCCGCGCGAGCGTTGCAGCCGCCGTTGACGCGCGTTGCCCGTCGGTAAACAACGTGCGCGACACCGCCACACAGCAGTTGCCCCAGCACTCGCGCCGCGCGCCACTAGCCCACCCGGTCCGCACCCACTCACGCCGCCACCTCGCGCACCTGCGCTGCGTGCGGGCGCCTCAAAGGATGACTCGGGAAGGCGCGCTAGGCGGCCTGCGCGGCCGGGATTGGGACCCGCGCCGTCGGCGCGGCTGCGGCCGGCCGGCGCAACCGGGTGGCGATGAGTGGCAGCAGGAAGTAGTCGAGGCCAATGTACCCCGCGTTCTTCCAGGCCAGGATCAGCAGCCCCCCCAGAAGCGCCAGCACCGGGTTGGCGCCTGTCGTGCCCGCCAGCATGTAGGCCATGTTCATGAGCAGACCGCCGTGCGCGGCGACGCCCACGAATGCCCCCAGAATGAGCGCCACCCCCACCGCCAGCTCCCCGAAAGCGATCAGGTAGCTGAACCAGCCACCGCTGTTCGTGTCCACCAGCAGCTGGATGAAGCTGCGATACCAGTCGTACTTGATGACCGGCGCGCCGGCCGGCCCTTGCACCGCCGACGTCATCGTGCCCAGCGCCGCCTTCCAGTAGCCTAGGATGCCGCGGCCCGAGCCGTCCATCCAGGCGGGGTTGTCGAACTTTCGGAAGGCAGCCTCCACGAAGCTGTACCCAACGAACAGCCGAACCGCCAACCAGAGCCAGGCTGACGCCGTGCGCTGGAACAGATAGCGGGCCAGTGGTGGATCTTGAATCCCCACGCGACCCTTCGCCTCGGTGACGTTTTCGTAGTTGAACATCCCAGACCTCCGTTGCTGGCGGGCGCCCGCATCGACGCCGCACTTGCGAGCCTGCACCTGCGGTACCGGCCTGTCAGGCTCTTCTTCGACTCATGGCTCTTTCGCTCCGACGTGCGGACGAACGAGCCGGGCTACGCGTGGTACCGGACCTTTGTCATCACGCTCATCACGGTCGCGCGGCTACTTGACCTCGACCGCGAACGGCGCGGCGATCCGTTCGCCATGCCGCTGCACCTCGACCCACAGCTTGTACAGACCGGGCTCGCCGAAGGTTGTCGTGAAGCCGAGCTCCGGACCGAAGGGCAGCGTCGGCGCGGGCATACCCGCGCGCATCCCGCCCTGCCGCGGGACGCCGGGTTGGGCGTCCATGTCCATGATGTGGTGGCCGTCCGCCGAGACCATGGCGACGCGCGCCGCCGCACCCACGTACGCCTCAAGGTCACGCACGCCCCTCCCGCTCTCCACCTCGTCCACCCGGATGCGGAACAGTGCCGGCTGACCGACCCGGATCTCGGCGGGAGGGATCAGGCCGACCCGCAGGCCACCCACCTCCTTCGGCGCCAGGTCCACCGCCAGCCCCGGAGCGTGCAGCTCCCCGGTGTGCCCGGCCATGGCGTAGAGCGTCTCCCCACCGCGCCGGAACGTCGTGTAGACCAGATGGTGCCCGCCAACCGTCGGCGCGTAGCGCACCTCGTACACGCCCGGCGCGACCTCGGTGGGATGCACGTGCTGAAAGTCCGTCAGATCCAGCGAGAACGCCAGCGCGTGCAAGCTGCCCTCGCGGTCCGGCACCAGACCCGTTACCGGCGCGCCCGACCGCCCTTCCGTCAGCCGGAATTGCAGGGTCACCTCTTCGCCCGGGGCGAGGCGCGGCGGCTGCACCGCCAGGTCAAGCTTGACTCCCCGCTCCGCCGCCGCTATCGGCGCCACCACCGCGGCCGCGCTCACCCGATCGGTCCACCGCAGCAGCGCGCCACCCAGGCCGAGCGCCACGGCAGCGATCCCCACCAGATAGGCGGCCTCGCCGGTGCGCGCGATCAACGACGGGTGCTGGATCGCGTGCGCGCTCGGCGATTCGCGGAAGCGCCGCAGGCGCAGCGAGTTCGTCACCACGCTGACGCTCGACGTCGCCATCGCCGCCGCCGCGAAGACCGGGCTCAGCATCCAGCCCGTGAAGGGGTAGAGCAGCCCCATCGCGACCGGGATGAGCAGCACGTTGTAGCCGAACGCCCAGAGCAGGTTCTGGTGGATGGTGCGCATCGTGCGGCGCGAGAGCTCGATCGCCCGCACGATGCCGCGCAGGTCGCCGCCCACCAGCGTGATGCCCGACGCCGCCATCGCCACGTCGGTCCCCGTGCCGATCGCCACGCCGAGGTC
>DASTZM010000632.1:0-2300 GCA_035764305.1 Chloroflexota bacterium
CGGACACCGCGCTCGTGCCCCAGCGCAGCTGCGCGTCGACCGCTGGGCGGTCGATGTCCGCGGCGAGCATGCGGACGTAGGCGGCGACCCGCGACTCGGCCAGCCCGGCCGCGAGGCGGTCTCCGCTCTGTCCCGCGCCGCCGGGAACGCGCCGGAACTCGATCATCCCACCGAGCTGCTCCGGGCTCAGGCTCCACGCGCGGTCGCCCAGGCGAAGCGTCAGCGGCGACGCCAGGATGCGCGCCGTGGTCGCTTGAGCCTCCTGGATCGCGGCATCCGAAAGCGCGGGCTCGGCAGGCGCGACCTGCACCTCGACCCGAGCCTGCGTTGCGCTGCCGGGCACGGGCACGCGCGCGGCGGTCGTGGCCGCGTCGACGCGCCGGCCCGTCGCCGCCTGGCCGACGACGATCCGACCGCTGCGCACGCTCAGCGCCGCATTGGTCGGCTCACGGTCGACCTCGGCCGCAACCGCGCTCAGGAAGGCGAACAGCTGTGCGCGGTCGAGCGCGGCGCGCAACCCGACCGATGGCTGCCTGACGAGCGTCATGCCTGAGGTGAAGGCGCGCAGCGGCCACGGAAGCGTCCGTCCCGAGCCGATGGCGTCGTCGGCCATGCCGGCCAGGTCGATCCGGAGGCCCACTTCCGCCGCGGTCGGGCGCCACTCGCGCGACCCCAAATGGAAGACGTAGGGGGCCGACTCGAACGCGTTGAGGTGCGTCGCCAGGACCCCGCGCACCTCGTCACGGTGCAGTCCACCGAGCGGGATCATCTCGAAGCGCACCGTCGGAAGTGCGCGGTCGCGATACACGGCGTCGAGCACCGCGCCGCCCAGCCCGGAGAGCGTCACCGCGAGCAGGCCGATCAGCAGGCTGGTCTGAAGCAGCGCCTGCGCCGGGCTGGGCTCCCGGCGCCCCGAGTAGCGCCGAGATGACGGCCGACCGCGCGTGCCACGTGGGCGCGCCTGGTAGCCGCGGGCATAATGCAGAGACGTACCCACGCGCGGCGCTCCTGCGCCGAGTATAGGCGGCTTCTTGGCGATCACCAATACTCAGAACGAAATGGGCGGCCCCGACGCTCCTGGGCCCGCCCGAGACGACCCGGCTGGTCCGGTCACCTATGACACGCTCCGGAGAGATGCCGAGGTACAGGCGTATATCCGGCGGGCGGACGCGCAGCTCGGCGTCCTGGGGTATACCGAGCACGGCCAGCGCCACACGTCGCTCGTCGCCAGTATCGCGCGCAACGTCCTGGGGCGCCTTGGCTACCCCGAGCGCACGTGCGAGCTGGCGGCCATTGCGGGCTTTCTGCATGACATTGGCAATTGCGTGTCACGGCGCGACCACGCCACCGCCGGCGCCATCATGGCCAAGGATCTGCTCCTGGCGCGCGGCATGGACGTGGAGGAAGTAGCCATCGTGATGGGCGCCATTGGCAATCACGAGGAGTCGACCGGCGATCCGGTTGGCGAGGTCTCCGCCGCGATCAACGTGGCCGACAAGTCGGACGTGCACCGCAGCCGCGTGCGCGAGACAGACCCGATGAAGTTCGACCAGCATGACCGCGTGAACTTCGCAAGTCAGCACTCGTTCGTGCGCGTCGACGGCGAGGCGAAGCGGATCGAGCTGGAGATGACGATCGACACGTCGGTCGCGCCGCTGATGGACTACTTCGAGATCTTCCTGAACCGCATGATGTTCGTGCGGCGCGCGGTGCAGTTCCTCAACTGCGAGTTTCGGCTGACGATCAACCGCAACCGGATCCTCTAGCTGCGCTAGTCCGCCTCCCTGGCCGCGAGGACCACCAGGTTGTTGCGGTGGATCACCTCCTGGCCATAGGCGTATCCGAGCCGCGAGGCAATCTCCTTGGAGTGCTGCCCCCGGATCTGCTCGACGTCGGTGGCGGCGTAGTTCGCCAATCCGCACGCGATCCGCTCGCCGTCCGGATCGATGACTGCGACCGGATCGCCGCGACCGAAGTGTCCGTCCGCGGAGCGCACACCCGCGGCTAGCAGGCTCCGCCCCCGCGCGCGTATGGCCTCGGCCGCGCCGGCGTCCACGTGAACCGCGGCGCGTGTCGTCAGCGCCGAGAGGATCCAGCGCTGGCGCGACTCGCGGCGCGTCACGGCGGGGCGGAAGCGTGTGCCGATTGACTCGCCCGCGGCCAATCGGACCAGCACGTCGGGCTCGCTTCCCGGCGCGATCACGACGGCGATACCGGAGGCGGTCGCCAGTTTCGCCGCCTCGATCTTGGTGCGCATGCCACCCGTCCCCTGGTCGGTGCCTGCGCCCCCCGCCAGCGCC
>DASTZM010000633.1:0-30618 GCA_035764305.1 Chloroflexota bacterium
TACGTGCTTACGCACACCAACTCTAGCAGGGCCGGGAGCCTTTGGGACCCGTCTTCATCGCGCCCTCATGTGCGACTCATGCGGCCCTCATGAAGGCCGCCTACAGTCCTCCGGTCGCTTGACGCAGGACGTGCGGTGGTAACGGTAAACGCAGACACTGTTCCCCCGCCGCGCCGCCGCAGCCGGCTTCGGCGCTGGCTCCTGGAAGGCCATCCCTCCGAGATGGAGGGCATGTACGAGGAGCTGGAGAGGCACCCCGAGCACCACCAGCACCCATGGTGGCGGGTGATGTGCCTCACCGGGGTCGACTACTTCTCGACGCTCGGTTACCAGCCCGGGATCGCCTTCCTGGCGGCGGGGGTGCTCTCGCCCATCGCAACGGCCATCCTGGTGTTGGTCACGCTCGTCTGCGCGCTGCCGGTCTACCGGCGCGTCGCAGAGGAGAGCCCGCACGGCGAGGGATCGCTCGCGATGCTGCGCGATCTCCTGTCGTGGTGGCAGGGCAAGCTGGTCGTCCTGGTGCTGCTCGGCTTCGTCGCGACGGCGTTTGTCATCACGATCACGCTGTCGGCGGCGGACGCCGCGGCGCACATCGAGGAGAACCCGCTCGTCGCTCACCTGCTTCACGGCCTGCGTCTGCCGCTGACGCTGCTCCTCATCGCCGCGCTGGGCGCGGTATTCCTGAAGGGCTTTTCCGAAGCGATCGGGATCGCCGTGGTCCTCGTCGCGGCGTACCTAGGGTTGAACCTCGTCGTGATTGCGACCGGGCTGTGGCAGATCGCGCAGGAGCCACAGCACCTGGCCGACTGGCAGCGCGTGCTGACCGTCAGCCACGGGAGCCCCGCGTTGATGGTGGCCGGCGCGCTGCTTGCCTTCCCCAAGCTGGCGCTGGGACTCTCGGGGTTCGAGACGGGTGTGGTGGTCATGCCCCTGGTCCGGGGCGAAGGTGGGGACGACCCGCACAAGCCGGCCGGCCGCATCGCCAACACGCGCAAGCTGCTGCTGAGCGCGGCACTGATCATGTGCTTCTACCTGGCCGCGAGCAGCCTGGTGACGACGGTCCTGATCCCGGCGGCTGAGTTCGAGCCGGGTGGGGCTGCCAACGGACGCGCGCTCGCCCACCTCGCGCATGGACTGCTCGGCAGCGTCTTCGGCACGGCGTACGACGTTTCGACGATTCTGATCCTGTGGTTCGCCGGGTCATCGGCGATGGCGGGGCTGCTGAACATCGTCCCACGCTACCTGCCCAGGTACGGCATGGCGCCCGACTGGACGCTCGCCACCCGGCCGCTGGTGATCGTCTTCACGCTGATCTGTTTCGTCGTGACGTTCATCTTCCAGGCGCAGGTGGATGCGCAGGCGGGCGCGTATGCCACCGGCGTGCTGGTCTTCATGCTCTCCGGCGCGTTCGCCGTGACGCTGACCTCGTGGCGCAAGGGCGAGCGCGTCCGCGCGTACGGCTACGGCGCCGCGACGCTGGTGTTCCTCTACGCGACACTGGTCAACGAGGTAGAGCGCCCCGACGGCGCGCTCATCGCGCTGTGCTTCATCGTGGCGATCGTGTTCATCTCGATCGCGTCACGCATCCAGCGCTCTACCGAGCTGCGCGCGACGACGATCGTGGTGGACGAGACCGCGCGGCGCTTCATCGAGGAGGTCGCGCACCACGGGCCGATCCGTATCGTGGCCAACCAGCCCGACGAGCGCGACTGGCGCGAGTACCTCCTGAAGGAGTGGGAGGAGCGCAACGACCACCACATCCCCCCCGGGGAGCCGATCCTATTCTTCGAGGTGACGATCACCGATCCGTCTGAGTTCCAGCACGAGCTGCACGTGAGCGGTGTCGAGGTGGCCGGGTACCGCGTGCTGCGCGCCGGGAGCCCGTCGGTTGCGCACGCCATCGCCGCGTTCCTACTCTGGATACGGGACGAGATCGGTCAGGTGCCGCACTGCTACTTTGACTGGACAGAGGGCAGCCCGCTGGCGCACATCGGGCGCTTCCTGCTCTTCGGCAGCGGCGACATCCCACCTGTCACGCGCGAGATCCTGCGCGGCTGCGAGCCCGACCCCACCGAACGCCCCGTCATCCACGTGAGCTAAACGCCGGGCGGCGCTACGCCTCCAAGTGGAACGGCACGCTAATCACTGCCGTTCTCGGCCTGAACAGCAGCGCCCCCTTGATCATCAGCGCAGTATGGGTGTGGAGCAGATGCTCCCACCAGTGCGCCGGGATGAACTCGGGCAGCAGCACCGTCACGATGGCGGTGCCCTCGGGATGGCGACGCTCCACTAGGTCCACGTAGCGCATCAGCGGCCCCACCAGCGACCGGAACGGCGCCTCGACGACGACAAGCTCCACGCCCGGATCGTACTGCTCCCATTGCTCCTGCAGGTGCTCGGCCTCGTCGGCGTCGTCGGTGACGTGGATCGCCTGGATGACTGTGTGGCGCGCCGCGGGTGACCGCCCCGGCGAGCCGGGCGCAGGTGTGTTGTCGTACCCCGTGAGCGACCGCGCGTAGGTGACCGCGCGCAGGGCGGCGCGGTTGAGGGCCGCCACCGGAATCAGCACGTAGTGGTGGACCTTGGGGACCTGCCGGTCGGGGTGCTCGGTGTTGTCGGTCGGGTCGATCGCCATCTGCGCCGCGACCGCCCGGTAGTGCGATCGGATGGTCAGCAGCAGGGTGACCAGCCCCGGGATGAGAATCAGCACGACCCACGCGCCGAGCGCGAATTTCGTGATCCCGACGATCACCAGCACGATCGCGGTCGCCGCGGTGCCCACCGCGTTCACGGCGAGACGCACCCGCCAACCCGGCTCGCGCGTGCGCCACCACCGCGCCACGAGGGCGGCCTGGGAGAGGGTGAACGCGGTGAAGACGCCGATGCCGTAGAGGGGCAGCAGGCTGGTGACGCTGCCCTGGAACAGGACGATCAGCACAGCGGCGACGACGGCCAGGATGATGATGCCGTTGCTGAATGCGAGGCGCGCGCCCTGGAAAGCGAAGTGGCTCGGCAGGAACTTGTCGCGTGCCAGGAAGTACGCCAGGCGCGGGAAGTCGGCGAACGCCGTGTTCGCCGCCAGCACGAGCAGCAGCGCGGTGGAGAACTGCACCAGGTAGTAGTAGGGGCCGATCCCGACCAGCGTGCGCGTGAGCTGGCTGTTCACGGTCTCCACTTCGCTGGGGTCGGGGACGATGTGCAGCCAGTTGGCGAGAAGACTGATCCCCAGGAAGATCACGGCGAAGCACGCCGCCATCACGACCAGCACCAACCGCGCGTTGCGGTCGGCGGGCTCCTTGAACGCCGCCACGCCGTCGGCGATGGCCTCGGTGCCCGTGAGACCGACCGCGCCTGAGGCAAAGGCGCGAAGAATCAGGAACGCGGAGAGCGCTTGCGCACCGTGGCCGACGTGCCCCGCGACGTTCTCCGGCGGCGCGACGTACGCCGGCGTATCGCCCGTGAGATAGCGGTAGACGCCGAAGCCTAGGAGGCCGAGCATCGCCGCGAGGTAGACGTAGGCCGGCGCCGCGAAGAGGCTCCCCGACTCGCGCAAGCCGCGCAGGTTGCCCCATGCCATGATGGTCACCGCCAGCACAGCCAGCAGCACCCGGTTCTCGAACAGGACGGGGAAGGCCGACGTCAGCGCGGCCACGCCCGCGCTGACCGACACCGCCACGGTGAGCACGTAGCCCACCTGGATCGACGCGCCGGCGACGAGTCCGGGGATCGTTCCCAGGTTGTCGCTTGTCACGATGTATGACCCACCCCCCTTGGGGTAGGCCTTGATCGTCTGGAGGTACGAGATGACGACGATGACGAGCAGCAGGCCGATCGCGATCGCGAGCGGCAGGGTGAGCGAGACCGCGGCGACTCCGGCCGCGACCAGCACACGCATGATCTCCTCGCTGGCGTACGCGGACGACGAGATGTTGTCCGAACCGAAGACGGCCAGGGCTTGCGTGTTGGAGAGGCGCTCGTGCGCCTCGTTCTCGCTGCGGATCGGCGTGCCGATCAGCGCCAGCTTGGCGCGGCGTACGAACTTGGAGAAGCCGCCGCGCGGCGCGGGCTCGGAGCTGATCTCGTACACGCCGGGCTCGAGGCGCCGCACCCCCTCGAACTTGGGGCGCACGATGCGGAAGGCGCGGTCGCCAGCGTGCAGGGGTCGGGTGCGCTCGCGCCCGGGCGCCAGGATGTCCACGTGCTCGGGCGCGTGCTCGGCGCTCGCGTCGCCTACTGGAGGCGGTACGGGGAAGGGGGTGTCTGCGGGGAAGCGAGCGCCTGCCGGCGGCGGTGCGGGGGCCAGCGCCGCCGCCGGCAGGTCCATGGGAGGCTCCTGGCCGTTCGGCCTGACCCCGCCTAGACGCTCCCTTTCGGCTGCGCTGAGCTCCCCGTTTGGTCGGGGCGCGGGCTCATCGCCAGCGGCTGGCGCCGGCTGTTCGGGCGTGGTCTCCCCCGTGCCGCCGTTACCGCCACCGCCGCCGCTCGAGCGCCGTCTGACGACGCGCGGCTTGTCCGCCTCCGGGAGGACCGGCACTTGGGCAGCATAGGCGTCCCTTATGAAGGCACGATGAGGCGCACGTGAGTCGCGGATGAAGTCCGCAGGGGCCGCACGTCGTTTGCCTCCAGGTAGGCCGCGTAGCCGCCCAGGGCGACCAGGAGTAACGCCAGCTCGGGCCGGCCCCCCACCAGCAGGGTCACCACGGCCGTCGCCAGGGACGCCACCGCGGCGACCACCACCACATGCCATGCCCGGCGCCGGTGGTACTTGATCCGCAACGTGAGGCACGTCTCGTGGAAGGTGCTCGGGCGCCGCAGGAAGAGCACGCGACGGCCGCGCTGATGGGCGGCGGTGACCAGCGCGGCCCGCCCGCCAGCGCCGCCGTCTTCATGTCCCAGGATCAGGCGTCCGCACTCCTCGCAGCGCGCGTAGTCCCGCAGCATCCGACCACGTGCACAGTACGCCGCCCACATGAAGGGTCGATGAAGCCGTACTTTCATGTCGTCCTAACGACGCGCTCATGGTGGGCTCATAGCGCTCGGGTAGCGTTCTGCCTTCGAGTGGAGGGCGCCGGCGGCGGGCTGTACCTGCGGTTCTGGGGCACGCGCGGCTCGATTCCCACTCCGGGCACCGGCACCACGCGTTACGGCGGCAACACCTCGTGCGTCTCGGTGGAGCCGGCCGTCCCCGCGGATGGCGCCGCACCGGGCACCGAGCTGTTCGTCCTGGACTCGGGATCGGGAATCCGCCTGCTGGGGCTGGACGTGCTGCGCCGGAAGCGACTGCCGCTCACGGCGCACCTGCTGCTGACGCACACGCACTGGGACCACATCCAGGGCTTCCCCTTCTTCGCCCCGGCGTTCATCCCGGGCAACACCATCACGGTCTACGGCGCGGCGGGCTCGGATGAAGACCTGGCGGGCGCGCTGGCGGGGCAGATGCTGCACCGCAACTTTCCCGTGAGCCTGCACCAGCTCGGCGCGAGGATCGCCTTCACCACAGTCGCGCCTGGCGCGCAGCAGATCGGTCCCGCCACGGTGACCAGCGCGCCGCTCAACCATCCTGGCGCCACCGTGGGCTACCGGATCGACCTGGGCGGTCGGAGCGTCGCGTACGTGACGGACTGTGAGCCCCGCGGAACCGCACCCGCGGCGCCGCCGGACTTCGCAGTGGTGGGGCTGGCCTCCGGGGCGGACGTGCTGATCCACGACGCGCAGTACACCGACGACGAGTACCCCGCCAAGATCGGCTGGGGGCACAGCCCCACGAGCTACGTGGTCGACCTGGCGCTCGCCGCCGGTGTGCGCCGGCTGTACCTCTTCCACCACGATCCGCTGCGCGACGACACGCAGATCGACGCGCTCGTGGAGGCGGCGCGGGCCCGTGCGACGCAGGCGGGTGGCGATCTCGAGATCGAGGCCGCAGCGGAAGGAACGTCGCTCCACCTGCCGGCGGCCGCCGCGGCGCCGGCGCTGACCGCCGCGGGCTAGCGCATCGCGCTCAGGCGCCGAACCTCCAGGCCACACGCCAGCCGCGCGGCACGGGGAGGTGGGCGCGCTGCAGGCGGCATTGCCCGACGTCGTCGACCAAGCACGTCCACTCGCCGGTGCGCGTCAGACGCATGGCCAGGCGACGCAGCGTGTAGCCGCGCGCCCACGTCAGAAACGCCTCCTCGTCGTCGTCGGAGAGTGGCTCGTCCGGTGGGAGGCCCTCGCGCAGCGCGTAGGCCTCGCGCAGCTCGGTGGGGAAAGTGATCGCCACTAGTGTCCGCCCACGTCTGCACGGCGCGCGCCGCGCTTCGGTGCGGTGCGGAGCCCGCCCGCGCGCACACCTGCCTTGACGGCCGCCGCTTCCAGGGCGAGCAGCTCCTCGTCGACCAGGTCCATGATCGTCGGGGGGCGGGTGGCGTTGGCCCATAGGTGCTCGTCCAGTTGTGCCAGCGCCGCCGCCATGCGCTCGGGGCGCTCGCGGGTGACGGACTTGATCGCCGCCAGCGTCAGCTGGTCCCGTTCACCCGTCCAGAGGCCGCGGTTGTTCACGTCCATGGCGGCTGCCCGCTGCTCGGCCGCCGTCAGCAGACGCTGCACCTCGGCGTCGCCGGCGTACCACGCCGCGCGCAGCCGCACGAGCTCGATCGCCTGACGGTCGAGAGGCTGGGCCGCGTCCAGCGCCAAGCGCTGCCCGACGTCCAGGATCTGGTAGGTCAGCATCCGCAGCGCGCCCTGGTCGGTGTTCTTCTCCTTCGGGAGGTCGGAGTAGGTCGCGGTCATCCACAGCGCGCCCAGCGCGAGCCGCCAGAACTCGGGCGCCGTCCCGGTGCGCCGCCCGTGCGCCTCGACCTCGGCCTGGAGCTGCGCCGCGGCCTCGCGGTAGAACACGCACATCATGTCGGCGTCGTCGATCAGCCAGCAGGCACGACCCGCACGGAGCAGGAGCAGGGCGTCTGGCTCGGCGCGGGGCAGGCGCACCAGGTGGTTCTGCGCCTGGCGCAGCGTGTAAAGCAGCTCCCGTCCCAGCGTGGACGTCGCCGCCCGTCGCCGCTCGGGTATCGGTGGCTCGGCAACGGCGGCGCTCCCCACAAGACGCGGGACCGTGCGCGGCGCGGCCGGCGCCGCACCGGCCGGCCGCCACGGGCGACTAGGCTGCACCAATCCGTCGCTCCTCCGCCTGGTGGCGGTGCACCGCCTTGATCAGGCGCTCGCGCGTGCGGCGCGCGATCTCGTCCATCTGCAATCCCACGATCCACTTGCCCGACCGGGCGCGGGCCCCGCTGCCCCTCGGTGGCGCCTGCACTCGGCACATCTTTGCCTCGCCGATCCCGACGCACTCGCCACCCCCGTAGGGGAGTGGGAAGCGGACCCGCACCCGTGATCCCACCGGCACCTCCTCGTCCGCCAGCAAGCCGATCCCGCCGCCGCTCATGTCCTGGATCAGCGCGCGCACGGGGCGCCAGTACGCCTCGTCGCGCCCGTCGGAGAGGTCCCAGACAGCGCACTCGGTGGGGCGGAGCGACAGGTAGATGCGGAAATAGCCGCGCGACTGGCGCTGCCCCACCGCCAGGACGCGCACCACCAGCAGCGGCAGCGGCTGGCTCTGGCGCTGGAGTACCTCGCTTTCCAGGAACAGCGTCCCACCCCCCGGCGTCGGCACGATCACCTCGATCGGGTCGCCGATGGAAGGGATGACGAACGCACCACGGTGCGTCGGCATGGCCAGCGTCAGCCGGTCTTCCTGGTAGTCCTCGATCCGGCTCTTGTACTCGCCGTAGCCGTCGGCCGACTCGATCGCGATCTCGCACGTCGCGCCGATGCGGATCCCCGGCAGGCTGGCGACCATCGCCGGGGAAGGATAGGTCCGCTAGATGAACCCCACCTAAGCCGTGAATGAAGGGACGATGAGGCCGGGATCCGGTCCGCACCCCATCCGGACCGGCCGGATCAGCCGTTCGCCTTGAGCGTCTCCAGGATGTCCTTGATGGCATCTTCGGCGACGTCCATCGTCGGCTGGCACGTACCCGCGCCGCGGTGGCCGCCGCCGCCCCACTTGGCCATCAACTCGCCCACGTTGGTCTTGCAGGTGCGGTTGAAAATGGAATGGCCCACCTGGATGGAGATGAACTTCCCCGCCAGCCCGTCCGCGACGCGCATCGAGACGTTGCCCCGCATGTAGATCGTGTAGACCAGGAAGCGGTTGCCGGCGGGCAGGTTCTTCATCCCGCGCACGTCCATGTAGATCACGTTCTTGTCCAGCTTGGCGACCTGCTCCAGGTGGTGGAGGAACTCGCGGTTCTCCTCGCGCACGCGGCGCACGCGCTCGGCCACCTCCGGGTCCTGGAGGATCTGGTCGACGGGCTGCTGGCGCCCCAGCGTGATCAGCTTCTGGAAGTAGTCGCGGAACCCGCCCAGCCCGGTGCGCGGGTCGAGCGTCAGACCGAGGAGGATCCAGCCGTCGGGATGGCGCACCTCGTCCATCGTGAGCTGCGCGGCGTCGAGCTTGTCGGTCTCGTCGAGCAGTGTGCGGTAATGCTGGAACTTGGGGGACTTGTAGTGATCCGCGATGACGCGCGCCGCGCTCGGCGCGATGGAGTACGCCCCCTTGAACCCCTCCGGCCGCTCGGCCTCGCTGGCCTGGCTGGAGTGGTGGTCGAACCACATACCGGCGCGCGAGTCGTACGGCAGGTTGGCCAGGATGTCGTTGGAGGTGATATCGACCTTGCCGTCTTGCACGTCTTTGGGGTGCGCGAGCACCACCTCGTCGATCGGCTCGACCTCGTGCAGCAGGATCGCGCACGTCAGTCCGTCAAGGTCCCCACGCGTCACCAGTCTCATGTCATCGCTCCCGTCGGCAGTGCAGTGGCTGTGCTAGGACCCGGAGCGTACGGCACGGCGGGTGGACCTGTCTACGCTTTAGCCGCCTGCTCTTCTTCCCACCCTGGACGCAGCGGACCGCACACGCGCTCGATCTCGTCCAGGCACTCCTCGAGCAGTGCCACCGCCTTGGGATCCAGGTCGCCGCGCTCCATGTCCGCGTGCAGGATGGAGAGCGCTTGCTCGATCGGCATGGCCGGCTTGTAGATCCGCCGCTGGCGCAGGGCGTCGTAGATGTCGGCCACCGCCAGCAAACGTCCGCCCAGCGTGATCTCGTCCCCCGACTGGCCAAACGGGTAACCCTTGCCGGACAGCTTCTCGTGGTGCTGCCCGGCCATGGTGGTGATGTCCTCGTACCCCTCCAGGAACCGGATCTGCTCCAGGATCTCCTTCGTGATCGCGGCGTGGCGCCGGATCTGGGCGAACTCCTCGTCGTCGAGCTTGCCGTTCTTGTTGAGCACCGCCTCCGGGACGCCGATCTTCCCCACGTCGTGCAGCAGACCGGCGATGCGGATCTTCTCGATCTCGACCGTGGTCAGCCCCATCCGCTTCGCCAGGATCTCCGCCGACAGCGCGACGCGCTGCGAGTGACCGGCAGTATCGGGATTTCGACGGTCCAGCGTCGTCGCCAGGACCTGCACCGTCGAGGTGAACATGTCTTTGGTCTGCTCGACGAGGTAGGCGTTCTGCACCGCAATCGCCGCCGAGGCCGCGATGCTCTCCATGAAGTCCACGTCTTCGTCGCTAAAGACGGGCCACTCGGTCTCGCCCGCGAGCGGTCGCGTGCCGTCCGCGCGCAGCTTGTTCAGGATCTGGAACACGCCGATAGTCCGCCCGCCGCCACTCTTCACCGGCATGACCAGCATCGTGCGCGTCAAGTACCCGGTCTGCTGGTCGATCGAGGGGCCAACGCCCTTGGACCAGATCGGGTGGACGTAACAGTCGTGCACGTTGAGGATCTCGCCCGTGACCGCCACGTGGCCGGACATTCCCACGCCCATCGGCACGCGAATCTCTTTGATCTCGAGCGCGTTCGTGGACTTCGTCCACAGCTGGTGGGCGCGCTCATCTACGAGGAAGAAGGTCGTGCGGTCGGCCTGCACCGCAGCGCACGTCTGATCGGCCACCGTCAGCAGCAGCTGGTCGAGCGTGGGGGCGCTGGCGAAGGAGCGCGTGATCTCCAGCACGGTCTCCTGCTTCGCCAGCTGGCGCTCCAGCTCCGCCAGCCGCCGCTCCGCGGCAGTGGGAGCATCTAGCACCGGGCTTGCAGGAACGTCCGCCACGATCATCGGCACCGCGAGGATACGCGCGGGCACATGAACCGCTGGTAAGAGGTCAATGAAGAGTTGATGAAGCGGGTGTCAGAGCGGCGATTCCTCGGGTATGCTGCGGCGCAGCCATGGTAGTCGCGGACGCAGCCGCGATTGGTGACATCACCGCGCCGCTGGCCCTGGACGCCGCGCTGCTCGCGTCGGTCCCCATCTTCCAAAACCTGTCGCCGCAGGAGCTGGAGCAGCTCGCCGGCGCCAGCCGGCGGGTTGTGTTTCAGCCCGGGGATGTGCTCGTGCGCAAAGGGGAGCTGGGGGAGGGCGTCTACATCATCCTCGAGGGGCGGGTCGAAGTGCTGGCCAACGAGGCGGTGGTGTCCTGGCTGATCGCCGGCGACACGGTGGGGGACATGTCGCTGTTCGATGGCCGGCCCCGCTCCGCGACGTGCGTCGCGCTCGCGCCCACGACCTGCCTGAGGCTGGACCGCGACGCGTTCCTGAGCGCGGCGCAGCGCAACTGGAGCATGACGCTCAGGCTGTTTTCGGTGCTGGCCGGCCGCATCCGCCAGGCGGACGAGCTGCTGGCGGACCACGCGCGCGACCCGCTGACCGGCGTCAACAACCGGCGTGCGCTGCTCGACCTCTACCAGCGTGAGGCCAACCGCACGCAGCGCGCCGCGCGTCAGGGCTCCGACCACGCTCTCAACCCATTGGCCGTCGTGTTCTGCGACGTGGACAGGTTCAAGAGTATCAACGACACGTACGGGCACCACGTCGGCGACCAGGTGCTGATCGCCGTAGCGCAACTGCTCACGCAGGCTGGGCGCACGACCGACTTCGTGGCGCGCTACGGCGGCGATGAGTTCGTCATGCTCCTGCCCGACGCCGGGCAGACCGGGGCCGACGCCGTGATGCGGCGCATCAAGGATCTCGTCGAAACGAACCGGCCGGGTCCCGTCCCGTTCACGATCAGCCTCGGCGCGGCGGTGGTCGACCCGCTCAACCCGCCGCCGTATGAAGAAGTGATAGCGGCGGCAGACGCCGAGATGTACCGCGACAAGGCGCGCACGCGGTGAGCACCTCCTTCCCCGCCACCGCGGCGCATGCTGCCCCGCAGCCCGCCTTGGAGCATGTCGCGCAGCCCTCCGTACAGTATGGAGAAGCGATGAAGACGCGCGTCCTGGTCGTCGAGGATGACCCGAAGGTGCTCAGCGCGCTGCGCCGCGGGCTCGCACTGGAGGGCTATGAGGTCGAGGCGGCGGAGGATGGTCCGGCCGCGCTGAAGCTCGCCGCCGAGCGCCCGCCGGACGTCGCGATTCTGGACGTGATGCTCCCCGGCATGAGCGGCTTGGAGGTGTGCGACCGGCTGCGGCGCGGCGTGCTGCAGAACGGGCAGGGGAGCACGCCCGCCGCGTTTCCGATCCTCCTGCTCACTGCGCGCGACACCGTCCAGGACCGCGTGGCCGGGCTCGATCGAGGCGCCGACGACTACTTGGTCAAGCCCTTCGCATTCGATGAGCTGCTGGCGCGGCTGCGCGCGCTACTGCGCCGCGCCCACCCCGCGGGCCGCGACGAGCACCTGCGCTACGCCGACCTGGAGCTCTCCCCCGCCACGCGCGAAGCCTGGCGGAGCGGCGATGCGCTGACGCTGACCGCGCGAGAATTCGACCTGCTGGAGTTCTTCCTGCGCTACCCGCGCCGCGTGCTGACTCGCGCGCGCATCCTGGAGCAGGTGTGGGGCTACGACTACCTCGGTGGCTCTAACGTGATCGACGTGTACGTCCGCGTGCTGCGTGAGAAACTCGAGGTATCGGGCAAGCCCCGACTGATCCAGACCGTGCGCGGCGTCGGCTACGCCCTCCGGGAGTCCTAGACGCTTCACTGCGTCGCGCCGCGCCCCCTATAACGTCGCCCATGCGCAACGCGCGCGCGCGCTACGTCCTCGGCGTCGCCGCCGGCGTGACCATCCTCTACACCGCGTTCGTGCTGGCCAACACGGTCCTGGTGGGGCCGGTGAGCGTCGTGCCGCTCCCCTGGCTGTCGGAGTGGCTGTACATGCAGGATGCGCTGGACATCGTGGCCGCCGCACTGCTGATCGCCACCGGCGCCGCGCTGCTCAACCGCCTCCTTGCGCGTGACGAGGCGCTGCGCCGCGCGACGCTGGAGAACGAGGCGCGCATCGAGGCGCAGCGCCGGCTGCTGGCGGACACGTCGCACGAGCTGCGAAACCCGCTCACCGTGCTGCGCGCCAACCTCACGGTGCTGCAGCGCGAGGACGCCGACCCCCAGCTGCGGATGGAGGCGACGCGCGACGCGGAGGAGGAGGCAGCGCGCCTCGGCCGTCTGGTGGACGACCTGCTGCTGCTCGCGCGGGGCGAGTCGGGCGAGCAGCTCGTGCGACGTCCGGTGAGACTGGACGAGCTGATGGCGGAGGTGGCCGGAGAGGCGCAGGAGGCTGGCACGGGCCACCTGATCCGCGTCGACGCCGCGATCCCGGTGACGATCAGCGCCGACGCGGAGCGGCTGCGCCAGGTCCTGCGGAACGTGCTGGGCAACGCGCTGCGCCACACGCCTGCCCAGACGCACGTCTCGCTGTCGCTCGCTCAGCGGCGCGACGAGGTCGAGCTGACCGTAGCCGACGATGGGCCCGGCATCGCGCCGGAGCATCTGCCACGCGTGTTCGATCGCTTCTACCGCGTCGACGATTCGCGCACGCGCGCGACGCTGCGCGACGGCGGTTCGGGTGGGGCTGGCCTCGGCTTGGCGATCGTGAAGCACGTGGTCGAGGCGCACGGCGGCTCGGTCGAGATCGAGTCGGCTCTCGGGTGGGGCACGCGCGTCGCCATCCGGCTCCCGGTCACACCGCCGGCCGCGCGCCCGGCCTGAATCGTTCGCGGGGGCCACATCCTTGAAGGCGTGACCCCCGCGGGGGAGTTGAAGGACTATTTACTTGCGGTTGACGGCCCGATCCACCGGCCCCGCGGCCGTGTTCGGCCCCGCAGCCCAGAAGCGGCGGTTGGAGCGGTCGATCGGCTGCCGAGTGATCAATACCAGTACGCCACCTCCTTTCCTTGTCCCGCTCCGAGGGTGCCGCCGGCGGCGGGGGCCGGCATCGGGGAAAACCCCGATCCGCTGCCCGCCCGCCGGGTGACCCTCAGGGTTTCCCCTGATGCACGAGCGCCCTGGGTACGTCAAGCTGCTCGCATGGTCCTTGCCGAACGCTCTCAGGCCGCCGCGACCACTGTTCCAGGCGCCTCCCAGGTCACGCTTCCCCCATCTCGGCCCGAACCGGGCAAGCCGACGTACATCACGGTAGATGGGAATGAGGCGGCCGCGCGCGTCGCCTACCGCACCAACGAGATCATCGCGATCTACCCGATCACGCCCTCTTCGACGATGGGCGAGCTGGCGGATCAATGGGCCGCTGAGGGCAAGACCAACCTGTGGGGCGCTGTGCCTAGGGTCGTGGAGATGCAGTCGGAGGGCGGCGCCGCGGGGGCGGTGCACGGAGCGCTGATGGCGGGCTCATTGGCGACGACGTTCACCGCCAGCCAGGGACTGCTCCTGATGATCCCCAACATGTACAAGATCGCGGGCGAGCTGACGCCCGCGGTGTTCCATGTCGCCGCGCGCGCGATCGCGACGCACGCGCTCTCGATCTTCGGCGACCACTCCGACGTGATGGCGGTCCGCCAGACGGGGTTTGCGCTTCTGGCGTCCTCGAGCGTCCAGCAGGCGCAGGACCTCGCGCTGATCGCCCATGCGGCGACGCTCAAGTCGCGCCTCCCATTCCTGCACTTTTTCGACGGCTTCCGCACCTCGCACGAGGTCATGAAGATCGAGGCGCTGTCGGACGACCAGATCCGCGCGATGATCGACGAGAGTCTCGTCCGCGCGCACCGGGAGCGCGGCCTCTCGCCCGACCGTCCCGAGCTGCACGGGGCGGCGCAGAACCCGGACGTCTACTTCCAGGGACGCGAGGCGGTGAACCACTTCTACGACGCCTGCCCGGATCGGGTCCAGCAGGCGATGGACCGCTTCGCCCGCCTGACCGGCCGCTCCTACCGCCTGTTCGAGTACTACGGCGATCCCGACGCGACTCGGGTCGTCGTCGTCATGGGCTCGGCTGCGGAGACGGTGCGCGAGACGGTAGATGACCTGCGCCTGCATGGCGAGCGCGTCGGCGTGCTCACCGTCCACCTCTACCGGCCGTTCTCCGCGGCGCACTTCGTCCGCGCGCTCCCCGCGACGGTCGAGGCGATTGCGGTGCTCGACCGCACGAAGGAGCCCGGCTCGACGGGCGAGCCGCTCTACCAGGACGTGGTCACCGCGCTCAACCAGGCCGTCGCCGAGCTCTCGGCCCCGTTCCGCCTGTTCCCGCGCGTGATTGGCGGTCGGTACGGCCTGGCCTCGAAGGAGCTGACTCCGGCGATGGCCAAGGCGGTCTTCGACGAGCTTTTGAAGACGCTGCCCAAGAACGGCTTCACCATCGGCATCCAGGATGACGTCACGTTCACCAGCCTGGACTACGACGCGCGCGTCACGCTTGAGCATCCGTCGAGCGTGCGCGCCGTGTTCTACGGGCTCGGCTCCGACGGCACGGTGGGCGCCAACAAGAACTCCATCAAGATCATCGGCGAGGAGACGCCGAACTACGCCCAGGGCTACTTCGTCATCGATTCGAAGAAGGCGGGATCCACAACGGTTTCCCATCTTCGCTTCGGCCCACGACCGATACGCGCGCCCTACCTGATCCAGTCGGCGAGCTTCGTGGCTTGCCACCAGTTCGGCCTCCTTGAACAGTTCGACGTGCTCGCCAACGCCGAGGACGGCGCGACCTTCCTGCTGAACAGCCCGTATGGCCCGGACGAGGTATGGGATCACCTCCCCAGATCGCTCCAAGGCCAGTTGATCGACAAGCGCATCCGCTTCTACGTCGTGGACGGCTCCACCGTCGCTCGCAAGACCGGTATGGGTCGGCGTATCAATACAGTCCTACAAACATGTTTCTTCGCGCTCTCGGGCGTCCTGCCGCGCGATGAGGCGATCGACCAGATCAAGCGCGCGATCAAGAAGACCTACGGCAAGCGCGGCGAGGCGATCGTGCTGAAGAACTACGAGGCGGTGGACCAGGCGCTTGCCAACCTGCACGAGGTCACCATCCCGTCCCTGGTGACGAACCAGGCGCATCCTCGCCCACCCGTGTCCGAGGCAGCGCCGGCCTTCGTCCAGGACGTGACGGCGATGCTGATGGCCGGGCTGGGTGACGAGCTGCCGGTGAGCGCCATGCCGGTCGGCGGCGTGTTCCCAACGGGCACCGCGCAGTGGGAGAAGCGCAACCTGGCGCTGGAGATCCCGGTGTGGGACGCCGCGAGCTGCATCCAGTGCGGCAAGTGCGTCATCGCGTGCCCGCACGCCGCGATCCGGGAGAAGGTGGTGCCGGCCGAGCTGCTCCAGGCCGCGCCGGAGACGTTCAAGTCGGCGCCCGCCCAGTTCCGACAGTTCCAGGGCATGAAGTACACCCTGCAGGTCAGCCCAGAGGACTGCACCGGCTGCATGCTGTGCTTCGAGGCCTGCCCGGTGGTCGACAAGGCCCTCCAGGCGAAGGGGGAGGTCAAGAAGGCGCTCATGATGGAGCCGCAGCCGCCGCTGCGCGAGCGCGAGCAGACGAACTTCGAGTACTTCCTGAATCTGCCGGAGGTCGACCGGACGCTGCTCAACCCAGCCGCGGTCAAAGACGCCGCGCTCATGGAGCCGCTGTTCGAGTTCTCTGGGGCGTGCGCGGGGTGCGGCGAAACGCCGTATCTGAAGCTCCTGTCGCAGCTCTTTGGCGACCGTGCGGTGATTGCCAACGCGACGGGGTGCTCGTCGATCTACGGCGGAAACCTCCCCACCACGCCGTGGGCCAAGAACAAGGACGGCAGAGGACCCGCGTGGGCCAACTCGCTCTTCGAGGACAACGCCGAGTTCGGACTCGGTATCCGACTCTCGATCGACGAGCAGGAGTCGCAGGCTCGAGCGCTCGTTCAGCGCTTGGCGCCGGCGCTCGGCCTGGACTCGGTCGACGTGCAGGAGCTGCTCACGGCGGACCAATCGACCGAGGCCAGAATCAAAGCGCAGCGCCGGTGCGTCGCCGCACTGAAGGAGCGCCTCTCCGCGCCGGACATGCGCTCCGACGACGCGAAGCGCCTGCTCAGCCTGGCGGACACGCTCGTGTCGCGCGTCGTCTGGCTGGTGGGAGGCGATGGCTGGGCGTATGACATCGGCTACGGCGGGCTCGATCACGTCCTCGCCTCGGGAGCAAATCTCAACGTGCTGGTGCTGGATACCGAGGTGTACTCCAACACCGGCGGGCAGGCGTCGAAGGCCACGCCGCGCGGCGCGGTCGCCAAGTTCGCCACCGGCGGCAAGGCAATGCCGAAGAAGGACCTCGGTCTGCTGGCGATGACGTACGGCCACATCTACGTCGCGCGCATCGCCATCGGCGCCAACGACGCCCACACGCTGCGCGTGCTGCGCGAGGCCGCCGCCTATCCCGGTCCCTCGCTCGTGATCGCGTATGGCGCGTGCATCGCGCACGGCTACGACCTGCGCTACTCGCTAGACCACCAGAAGAGTGCCGTGGCGTCGGGGTACTGGCCCTTGTACCGGTACAACCCTCAGCTCAGGGAGGAGGGCAAGAACCCGCTGCTCCTGGACTCGAAGCCGCCGACCATCCCGTTCGCGCAGTACGCCGAGAGCGAAGACCGCTACAAGATGCTCCAGACAGCGCACCCGGAGGAGTCCGAGCGCCTCATGCGCCAGGCGCAGGCGGACGTCGATGCGCACTGGGCGCTCTATCAGTCGTTGGCGGGCAAGGGCGCCCCCAACGGGACCACGAACGGGACGCAGGCGTGAGCGCCGCGGCGGCGATCGCGCCTCGCTCCGCTCCGACGCTTCCACGGACGGTCGCGACACTTCTGCCCGGCCTTGCCCTGGCGGGAGTCGTCGCGGCGGTCGCCCGCGCCGCCGCGCGGTTCCTGCCGCCCGCGATCAGCGAGGTGCTGGTCGCCGTGCTGCTCGGACTCATCGTTGCGAACCTGCTCGTCATTCCGAGCGGCGTCAAGCCGGGCGTGCGCTTCGGCGTGCAGCGCGTGCTCCGTTTCGGGATCATCCTGCTGGGGGCGAGACTGAGCCTGGTAGACGTCGCGCGCATCGGGTTCGGCTCACTCGGACTCGTCGTGCTCTGCATGACCGTCGCCTTTTCGGTGGCGGCCATCATGGGTCGGATTCTCCGTCTCCCACCGCGCCTGGCGGTGCTGATCGGTGTTGGCACCGCCGTGTGTGGGAACTCCGCCATCATCGCGACGGCGCCCGTGATCGAGGCCGAGGAGCGTGAGGTCAGCTTTGCCGTCGGCACTATCACGCTGTTCGGGACACTGGCGGTGTTCCTCTACCCCCTGATCGGCCACGCGCTCGGCCTGACCGCGCCGCAGTTTGGCGTCTGGAGCGGCGTGGCCGTCAATGACACGAGCCAGGTGATCGCGACGAGCGCCGCGTACGCGCCCGAGGCGCGCGACGTCGCGGCCGTCGTCAAGCTGGTGCGGAACACGCTGATGGCGCCGCTCCTCCTGCTGATTGCGTGGTGGTGGAACCGGCGCGCCGCGGCGTCCAGCGGCGCGGCGGCGAAGGGCGCGCGGGGAGCGTTTCCTCTGTTCGTCCTGGGCTTCCTGGGTGTGGCGCTGCTGCGTACGGTGGGGATCATTGACCGTCCCACCGCGGCGCTCATCGACGAGGTAGCCAAGCTGTGCATCCTGGTCGCGCTGGCGGGCGTTGGGCTCTCGACGCGCCTGGTCGACATGCGCAAGGTGGGGCTTGTGCCCTTCGCGCTCGGACTGAGCGTCGCCGCCGCGCTCGCGGGGCTCAGCTTGGGTGTGATTCGGGTCTTCGGCCTCGGCGCCTGATCGAACACGGTCGCTCCGGGCGACCAGCGCCCGGGGCAGCGCATACGCCGGCGCCTGCGTTAGTCTTCGATCCGCTCCAGGACCATCGACCCGTTCGTGTTGCCGAAGCCGAAGTTGTTCGTCATCACGTACCGCAGGGGACGCTCGATCGCGGCGGTGGCGATGTACCGGCGGTGCGGCTCGAGTGTGGGATCCAGCTCCTCGATGTTGATTGACGGCGCGACGAAGCCATGCTCGAGCATGAGCAGGCAAAACACCAGTTCGATTCCCCCCGCCGCCCCCAGCGCGTGGCCGATCTGCGACTTTGACGACGAGACGAGATAGTCACCGTCCCCAAGCTCCTCCACGAGCGAAAGTACCTCCACCGCGTCGCCTGTCGGCGTTGATGTGCCGTGCAGGTTCACGTAGTCGATGACTCCCGGCTCTAGCCCGCCGCTGCGCAGCGCCGCGCGCACCAGGCGCCGCTGTCCTTCAGAAGATGGCGCCGTCATGTCCCCCGAGCCGTCGGTCGCGCTCCAGTAGCCCGCCACCCGCGCCAGCGGCCGGGCGCCGCGTCCCAGGGCCCGCTGGGCCGACTCGAGCGCCACTACGCCGGCGCCCCCCGCCGGCACGAAGCCGGCGCGCGTCCGGTCGAGTGGTCGCGAGGCGCGCTCCGGGCAGTCGTTAGAGTCGGCGCACAGGACGCGCATCGCGTCGAAGGAGTGCGCGCTCGCCCAGCCGTCCTCGTCTCCCGCACCGCAGAGCACCGTGTCCTGGTAGCCGTGCTTGATCAGCCGGTAGGCGTATCCAATGTTGTGCAAGCCCGTTGCGCACGCGGAGGAG
The DNA here is from genome assembly GCA_035764305.1 of Chloroflexota bacterium. Taxonomy (GTDB): domain Bacteria; phylum Chloroflexota; class UBA11872; order UBA12225; family UBA12225; genus DASTZM01. The sequence goes on from DASTZM010000633.1 coordinate 18,899, forward strand.
AGCGCCTCCCCCACACCCCGCGTCTTGAAGTACACCGTTGCGTTCGCGGCGCAGGTCGAGGCCATCGTGCGGTCCACGCCGTGCGACCCGATGCGCCGTGGCGACCCCTGCTCGATCAGCTTGCGGCCATTTTCGATGATCGTCTCAGCGCTCCCCAATCCGCACCCCAGCACCACGCCGCTCTCGGAACGCTCCAGGTCAGCCGGCGTCAGCCCCGCCTCACGCACCGCCTGGATCGCCGCGATCGTCGAGTAGAGCGAGGTGCGCGACATCGAGAGCGTCTCCGGCTCGCTTAGGTACTGGCCGACGTCGAGGTCGCGAACCTTTCCACCCACGTGGCACCGGAAGCCGAGCCGCGCGAAGTCCGGATCCACTGCCAGCCCGCTACGCCCCGCGCGCAACGCCGGCAGCGTCTCCGCCACCGAGTTGCCGATAGGCGAGATCACGCCGCGGCCGGTGATCACCACGTCATCAGGGCGTAGTTCGCCTGTCTTCATTCGCTTTCCTTCTGAAAAACGTCGTGCGCCGTGAGCAGCGCGCCGCCCCACGAGAGTCCCGACCCCACCGTCGCTACTACGATCCGCTGCCGCTCCCGGAAGCGCGGCCCATTCTGCGCCAGCACGGCCGGCGCCCCGGCCGCGCCGCAGTTGCCGTACCGCTCGATCGTGGTCAAGTGCTGCTCGGGGCAGAAGCCCGCGCGCGCCGCCACCCTCGTCAGGATCCCCAGATTCGCCTGGTGCCCCACGAAGTACGCGACGTCCGCCGGGACCAGACCGCTGCGCCGCAGCGTCTCCTGCACTACCTCCACCATCTTCCGGATGGCAAACGCCTGGACGGCGTTGCCGTCTTGCCGGAACGTGCCCCCAACCGGCACTTCCACCGCCGCCGCGTCCGCCGAGCGCGAGCCGACGAGCGTATCGGTAACTTCCAGACACCGCCCGGCCGGGCGCTCCGCCGTGACGAGACACGCAAACGACGCGTCTCCCCACAGCACGCACGTCGCGCGGTCGGTGTAATCCGTGACGTGTGTGTAGGCCTCCGGGATCACGAGCAGCACGCGCCGGTGCAATCCCGCCCCCAGCATGCCGCGCAGCGCATGCAGCGCGAACACAAAGCCGCTGCACGCCGCCCGCACGTCAAAGGCCGGCGCGTCGCCACAACCTACCTGGGCGGCGACCAGGTTCGCCGTCGCGGGGACATGGTAGTCCGCGATCGAAGGCGCGCACACCACCAGGTCGATCGCCGACCGGTCGTGCCCCTCCAGCGCCATCTCCGCCGCCCGCGCGCCCAGTGCGTGCACCGGCATGTCCCGCGGGCTGCGACGCCGCTCCCGGATCCCCACCCGCTCGACGATCCACTCGTCACTTGTGTCGACCATCGCCGCCAGCGCGGCGTTCGTCAGCACCTCCTCCGGGTACCACACCGCCAGCGACGAGAGGAAGATGGCCGTGCCTGGTGCGGTCGCTAGCGCTTCGCCGCCAGCTGCTTCGCGTCGATCAGGTCGGCCGCCGCCCCGACTGTCGTGATCTGCTTCAGCTCCTCGTCGCTGATCGTCAACTGGAACGTGTCCTCCAGATCGAGCACGATGTCGATCAGACTCGCGCTCGAGACGTCGAGGTCCTCGCGGAAGCGCGTCGCGGGAGTGACGCTCGCCAGTCCCGACTGGTTCTTGGCGAACTTCGCGACGATGCTGGTGACCTGCTTGATGGTTTCGCTCATGGGTTCTTCTCCTTTTGGGTCGTCTGGATCGTGTGGCCCGTGCTGAGTGCGAGTGCACTCAGTGCGGTGGTTCAGGTGTCCTGGGCGCCCATGCCACGGATCGTGGCTTCGGCGACGAGCGCACCGGTGGTCGCGTGGTGCAGCGTGGCGGTAGCGTGGATCGCGCGGTGGCGCAGCCACCGCTTCTCGGCGGTGGCGATCACCTCATCCTCCGGTCCAAGCATCCGGTGGAAGTGGCAGTCCGTCGCCGCCGCGAAGAAGAAGTTTGTCACCGGGATCTTCAGTTCTCGGGCGTTGTACAGCCCCAGCGCCACCACAAGCTGCCCCATCGTCTCGATCTGGATCACACCCGGCACCACCGGCTTCCCCGGGAAGTGACCCCTGAAGAAGAACCGATCCGCGCCGTAGCGACAGCGCGCCACCGCTCGCTCGAGTGACAGCTCCTCGATCGCGTCGAGGAAGAGAAACGGCGGGCGGTGCGGCAGTACCTCACGCGGGTCCATGCGCTGCTCCACCGGTGGCTGGGTACTCGTAGGGCAGATCGAACATCCCCGCCTTGAGCCCGCTGCACTCGTAGATCGTCTTGCCGTCCACCGCCACTGTCCCATCCGCCACGATCGTCGGCTGAGGCTCGCGCACCAGGCGTCGCACCGAGAGCTCGTACGACACGCGCTCATGGTGCGGTCGGATCTCGCCGCTGAACGTCACCGCCCCGCAGCCGAGCGCCCGCCCGTTGCCGCGGCAGCCGGACCAGGCCATGAAGAACCCGCACAGCTGCCAGAGCGCGTCGAGTCCCAGGCAGCCGGGCATCACTGGATCCCCACGGAAGTGGCACACGAAGAACCAGTCGTCATAGACGACGTCCTTCTCCGCCACCACGAGCCCGCGGTCGTGCGCCCCGCCGTCCGCCGTGATGCGGCTGATGCGGTCGAACATCAGGAACGGCGGTGCCGGCAGGCGAGAGCGCGGATCCTGATCCGGCAGCGTTCCCCAGGCGTTGGCGAGCAGCTCGCGCTTTCCGTACGAGCCCTGACGGATCACGCCGTCACTCGCGTCCCGCTGGCCACTCGCGTTGCTCCAACCACCACGAACGCGCCGGCGTACTCGTGCTCGTCGGTCAGGCTGATACTGACGCTGACGTGCCCATCCTTCTCGAGCTCAGCCAGCAATCGCGCCGCCTCGCCGTGAAACGCCAGCGCCGGCACGCGCGAGCCGAGCCGGCGCACCACCTCGTAGTCGCGAAAGCACGCCAGGCCGTCGGTCGTCCGCCCGGACCGCAGCGCCAGGTCGCACAGCGCCTTATACGCAGCCTCCTTCGCGGCCCACCGGGACGCGAAGTAGGCCGCTGGGTCGCTCCGCTCGCGCGATTCGGTCACCTCAGCCGCGGTGTACGCGCGCTCGATGAACCGCGGACGGAGCAACCGGCGGAACTCGGGAACAAACACCAGGTCGTGCCCGGCGGCAACGGTCACCGCCCCACTCCCGAGAGCCATTCCGAAACACTACGCGCGCCCGCGTGCCCACGCATCCGGGAAAACCCCTAGAGTCGCCCCGCCGCGATCGCTTCACGCTTCACCGTGTCAGCGGTACGTGTGAGCCGCTTGTGGGAATGCGCGAAGAAGCGCTTGAACGAGCCGCAGAAGTAGGGCAGCGTGTGCTCGGCTGCGCCGCTGCCGATGATGCGGTAGCGCGGGCAGTCCCCGTGGCACAGCGCCCGCCACGCGCATCCGTCGCAGTCGGCGTGCAGTTTCGGCTTCATCGCCGCGAAGGACCGGAACCGGTCGCTCGCCAGCATCTCCTCCAGCGGCGTCTGGTGTACGTTCCCCAGTTTCCACGGCGTCTCGACGAAGAAGTCGCACGGGTAACAGTCGCCGTTGTGCTCCAGCACGATGTAGCCACACGACGGCGCCAGCTGGCACGTCGATGCCCGCCCCAGCACGAGCAGCTCGATCAGGTTGTCGAAGTACCGGATGCGCAGCTTGCGGAACCCGACGTCCAGCCACGCGTCGAACAGCCCGTTCAGGAACTCGCCGTACTGCTCGGGCGTCACCGAGTACTCCGTGAGGCCCGCCCCGCCGTTGCACGACGAGTGCCCGCCCCCCGGCTCGACGCACGGGATGAATTGGAGGTGCTCGATTCCCAGCTTGGCGAAGTACCGCAACAGCTCGCGCGGGCGCTCCACGTTCGCCGCCGAGACGACGCACAGCACGTTGAATTCCACCTTGTGCCGTCGCAGCAGCTCCACCGCGCGCAGCACGCGCTCGTGCTGTCCGCGGCCTGCCCGGTCGACGCGATACCGGTCGTGCCACTCGGGCGGCCCGTCCAGACTCAGCCCGATCAGGAAGCGGTTCTCGGCGAAGAAGCGCGCCCAGCTGTCGTCGAGCAGCGTGCCGTTGGTCTGCAAGGCGTTCGCCACCTCCCACCCCGCGCCGCGCAGAACGCCATGCGCGCGGGACGCCTTGATCTGGAGCTCGACCACCTGCTTGAACCAGTCCAGCCCCATCATCGTCGGCTCGCCGCCCTGCCAGGCGAAGACCATCTGCGGGGCGCTCAGTCTCGCGTACTGGTCCAGGAACACGCGGAACGTGTCCAGCGTCATCCCCGGGTTCGTCGACCATGGGTACAGCGCCTGCTTCTCCAGATAGAAGCAGTACGTGCAGTTCAGGTTGCACCGGCTCGAAGCCGGCTTGATCAGGACGCTGGCCGGTCTGAGAGCACGGTCCACGATGCCGTCACCTCCGGTACTTCGATGCGCCTAGACGGCAGCCAGTGCCGTCCGATCCGGACGGCGTTGACGACGAACGCTCCCGCGCCCGCCGACATCGCTACGCCCGCGGTCACAGCCAGCGCCTCCGCTCCGAGCAGCGGCGCCAGACCTCCCAGCGCCACTCCCATCACCCAGCACCCCCACCCGAACATGGCCACCCGCCGGCCGAACAGGTCGTCCAGCCGTGGCACGCGCTGCTTGCCCGCCAGCGGCGCGAAGCGGTGCAGCCAGGTCAGGAACGTGCCGATCTTGTAGAAGAACCCTTGGATCGATGTCTGCGCCCATCCGGCAATCGTCCACCACGCCGCCACGCGCCACAGCCCATCGTCCGCGGCACGCTGTTGCGCGAAGCCCTGGACAAGCAGCGTTGTCGCCGCAAGGCCGAACACCGCGGCGGCGAGCGAAAACGGCATGTGCACGTCGAACGTGCGCCGCCGCCGGTGTCGGTACAGCAGGAAGAGCTGCGCCGCGAACAACACCTGGCCAGTGAAGAGGAACACCGCCCCTGCGGTCAGCACCGCGTTTCCCAAACCCGTCAGCAGCGCGGCCGCCGTCGTCCACGCGCCGAGCACCGTCGTGGCGAGTGCCGCCAGCGCCAGCTCCCAGCGCAGCGCGTCCTCACTCAGCGTGAACATCCCTACCAACCTGTAGCTCACCCCCATCAACATGGGAGTTACCCACCCGCCCAGCATGAGCGTGGCGTGCGCCGCCAGCGCCGGGTACGTCAGCTCCTCCAGGAAGCCCACCCGCTTGCTCAGCGCCAGCAGGAGCCCCGCCACGGCGGCCCACGCCAGACCGACGCAGCCCGCCGACACGTGCCAGGAAATCAGCCCCGGGTGCCGTTCACGCGCCAGCGTCTTCACCACAACCCCCAGGTAGAGCGCGACAGCCCCGAACGCCAGCGCCCCGCCAATCGCCACCAGTGCGCTCTGCTGGCTTCCCAAACCCAAGACAAACGCCACCACGCCCGGCGCCAGCAGCCACCAGGACATGCGCGCCAGGCGTATAGACCCGAGCGGCACGCCAAGCACCACCGGCAGCAGCTGGTAGCTTGCGCCCATCATCCCTGCGCCGATCACGCCCAGCGTGTTCACGTGCACGAACGCCGTCAGGTGCGGGTCATAGAAGGCACCCAGCAATAGAGGCACGTGCCACGGGTACACCAGCGCCATCAACGCGAATGACGCGACCCCCACTGCCAGGAACCGCAGCGGCAGGTCGAGCGGCGGCGCGTGGCGCGCCGACAGGCCCGCCGTCACCGCGCTGCCGCTCCCGGCTTTCTAATCGTCAGCTCCACCCGTTCCGCGCCGACCTCACGTGTCTCATGGGTGTACCCCATCGCGTCCAGCCGGGGGTACAGGTAGATCGGCACGCGTGAGTGGCGTACGTGCAGCGCGCCGCCCGGCGCGAGCGTTTCCAGCGCCTCCAGGATCTTCACCATCGGCTCAGGAGGCGGGAGTCCGCTCACGTCTAGCTCGAGCGCTAGCGCCATGCCAGTCGGCGGCGGCGTCGGCGAAGTCGGCGCAACCGCCCGTTCCTCGGGGGCATCCCGCGCCGCGTCCTCCGGCAGCCCGGCAGCCGCGTTGAGCGCGCGGCACAGCTCCGCCGGCCCCATCCCTGCCACGCGCGCCGCCTGCGCCACGCTGATCCGCGGCGCGCGCAGTGCCCGCAGCACCGGGTTGCGCAGCCGGTTGAACCCCGGGTACAGCCCCGCCAGCGTCTCGAGCAGCGCCGGGTACCGGTCGAGCACGTCCGAGATCCGCCAGTCGGGATCGATCGACTCCTCGGCCCGCCGCTGCGCCGGCGCGAGCGCCGGTCCATCAGTCATCCAGCCCACCCCAGCGCCGCGCGCCCCGCTTCGGTGACGCGCTCGGGCGACCACGCCGGCTCGAACACCAGCTGCACCCGCACCTCGCGTACGCCCGGCACGTGCGACGCGATCGCCCGCTCCGCGGCCTCGGTCAGGCTGTCGTGCAGGGGGCATCCCGGCGTCGTTAGCGTCATCGCGACGTGCACTCGCCCTTCTGCGCGCTCGTCAAGGCCAATCCCATAGACCAGGCCGAGATCCACGACGTTGATCCCCAGCTCGGGATCGATCACCTCCCGCAGCGCGGCCAGCACGCTCTCATGGGTGATGGTGAAGGGGGCGCGGGCAGACATCTAGAGAACCCCGATCAAGGTGGTCGAGGTACAGCCTACGCCTGTTAGGAGCCCGGCGCATCAGGGTTTTCCCCGACGGCCTGTGGCTACTGCGCCCGGAGCGCGTCCCCGGCCGAGTCGTACGTCAGGATCCGCACCCGGCTCCGCTCGATCACCACCTCTCCGTCGTACACCGTGCGCCAGACGTTGCCGTCGTCCATCAGTTCCACGCGTACGCCCCGAGTGCCGGGTGAGATCGCGAGCGTCTCGACGCCGTACGAGATCCCTTCCTTGTGCAGCCCGCCCGGCCGGTACTCGCGTTCCATCGCCGGCTGCCCCTGCACGGCGATGCGCAGGCGCACCGGGTGGCGCTCGCCGCCCAGCACCTGCGCCGCCGAGACGCCCTCCGGCAGGCGCGCCTGCTCCCCGCGCGAGAGGCCGCTGTCGCTGGCGGACACCACCTGTCCCTTGTGCGCCACGACCACCCGAAGTTGACCAAGCTCCGCCGCCGCCGACGCGTCCGCGCGCCACTCCGCCAGGGCGCCGATGCCCGCGGCGATGGCGACCAGCGGCACGAGCGCCGCCAGCAGGCGCAGCACGCGCTGCGTGGAGCGCGCCCTCGGCACAGGCAGGTCGTCCGCGTCGTCCCGTTCCCCCGCGGCCGCGCCCGCCCGCTCCGTGAGCCGCTCGAGCGCCCGCCGCACCGCCGCGCTGTCGCCGGGGCCGACTTCGAGCCACGCCACCCCCTGGCGCTGCAGCGTGGCGCGCCGGCGCAGTCGCTCGTGCGTCCAGCGCGGCCCCTCGCGGTAGGCGCAGTCGTCGTGGGGGCCGCCCACCACCAGCGCCGCGCGCGCGCCGTCAAGTAGGCTCTGGCGCACCCACTCGCCATGCACCATGCCGGCGCAGGGCACGCCGCACGCGATCACCGGCGCGCCGTCGAAGCGCTCCGGCACCGTACCGAGCTGCACGTGCCGCGCGCACGCGAACACCGCCACCGGTGCCTCACCGCGCGCACGCGCCTCCGCCACCCGCTCGAGCATGCTGCCCCGCACGCGCTCCGCGGCCAGCCCTGCTAGATCGATTGCCTCCGTCGAGCACACGCCTACGCAGAGCCCGCACCCCGTGCACAGGCTGGGTGTGACTGCGGCCACCGTCGCGTAGGAGAGGCCGTCGGCCCGGGGCCGCATCTCGATCGCGCCGTACGGGCACTGTTCGGCACACAGTCTGCATCCCGTACATGCGGCGTCGGTTACCACCGCCGGACCGGCCGCGCGCCCGCGCAGCGCGCGCGGCAGAGCGAGTGCGGCGATCCCCACCGCCGCCGCCGTTCCCCAGACTGCCGGGCTCCCCAGCCGCTCCGCCAGCGGGAGAAAGCCGAGGAACCACGCGTCCAGGCGCATTTCGCCGACCACCCGCGTCAGGTCGGCCGGCGCGCCGCTCTGGACCGGCCGCCAGACGGCCGCCGCGGCGAGCGCCACCACCACTTCAATCGCCAGCCAGCGCGGCGCCCACAGCCGGATACGCGAGAGGCGCATCACGTGCAGCCACACCCCGAGCAGGCCCAGGGCCGGGATGAAGACGTGCAGGAACAGCACGATGATGAACAGCGAGGCGCCGCGCGCCGCTGCCTCGGGGCTCGCGAACGCCAGTGCGGTTCCTTTGTTCATGCGCGCGACGTACTCTGTCAGCCACTGCGCGCGCTCGTCCCACACCAGCCAGTACCCCATCACGCCCACCGACCAGAAGACGCCGAGCATGGCCCACCCGGAGAGCCACGAGAGCCATCTCGCCCCCCAGAACCGGTCCCCCACGAGCATCTTGAGCGCGTGCAGCAGCAGCACCGCCATCAGCGTCTGGGATGCATAGCGGTGCACGCTCCGTATCGCCGATCCCACCGGCGACGCGCTGATCCCCGCCACCGACTGGTACGCGTGCTCTGCGTCCGGCTTGTAGAACAGCACCAGGTACACGCCGGTCACGACGACGATGACCAGCAGCAGGAACGAGAGCCCTCCCAGGTGGTAGAGCGGATTGAGGGGGCGTCGCGCGGCGCGTTCAGTCTCGCCCGCCACGCCAACCGCGCCGGCGCCGCCCAGGCGGTCCACCAGCGCCTCGATCTGGCCCCACAGGCCATCCACACGGCCCAGCACCACCCGGCGCAACGGCACGTCTTTCACGTCTTGCACAGCCTGAGGCGCCAGGGCGGTCGGCGCCTCGAGGCTCGGTGGACTCTCGACACCCGGCGGTTGTTCTGTCGCGATCATGGGTAAGTCTCCGGCTGGTCTAGTCAAGTGGGTAGCGGCGCAGTCGGAGCGCGTTGCCCGTCACCATCACGCTGCTCGCCACCATCGCCAGCGCCGCCAGCGATGGCTGCAAGTGGCCCGTCAGCGCGAGCGCCAGACCCACAACGTTGTAGGCGAACGCCCACGCCAGGTTCTGGCGCACCACCCGGCGCGTCTGCCGCGCGAGGCCGACCAGCCACGGCACCAGGCGCAGGTCATCGCGTAGCAGCACCACGTCCGCCGCGGCGCGCGAAACGTCGGTGCCAGTCCGGAGCGCGATTCCCACCGCCGCCGCCGCGAGCGCCGGTCCGTCGTTCACGCCGTCGCCTACCATTAGCGCGCCGCCGTCGTGCCGCCGCAGCCGTACCAGCTTGTCCTCGGGACTCTGCCCGCCAAACACCGGCACCCCCAGGCGCTGCTGCCACCGCGCGGCCGCCTCCGTCACGTCTCCCGTAAGCACCGCCACTGGCAGCCCCAGGCGGCGTAGGGCGCCTACCGCGGCGCGCGCTTCCGGCCGCGCTTCCTCCGTCAACGCAAACGCCGCGCGGACCCGCCCCGCCCAGCCCGCGTAGACCGCACACATCCCCGCCGCGCGCCACGCCGCCGCCGTCCCGGCGAGCCCCCCGTCGCAGACCAGTCCGGCGTCGGCTGTCAGCCGCTCGTTGCCCACGGCCACCGCGACACCGTCCACCTCGCCAAGTGCCCCGCGCCCCGGTACCGCGCGCGCGCCCGCCGCGGTCGGCAGCGAGATCCCCCACTCACGCGAAGCGGCTACCAGGGCATGCGCGAATGGATGGTCCAGCGCCGCTTCCACCGCGGCTGCGAGCGCCAGCGCGGAGTCTTCGCTCGCGCCCGCGGTGCGGACCGCCGCCAGCCGCATCACGGGCTGCGTCACGGTCCCCGTCTTGTCCAGGTACGCCCCTCTCACCCCCGCCAGCCGCTCGAGCGCCGCCGCGCCCCGCACCACCGCGCCGGCCTGCGCGGCGCGCCCCACCGCCAACGAGAGCGTCAGCGGCGTCGCCAGTCCCAACGCGCACGGGCAGGCGATCAGCAGCACCGCGAGCGCCGTCAGGATGCCCGCCTCCGGTCCGGCCGCCCGTGCCCAGTACGCGTACGCCCCGCCCGCCAGCGCCGCCGCCAGCGGCACCAGCAGCATCGCCACCCGGTCTGCCAGGCGCTCCACCGGAGAGCGCCGCCACAGCGCATCATGCAGCAGGCGACCGATCTGGCCCGCCGCCGTCCACCGCCCCACCGCCAGCGCCACCACCTCGAAGGTCCCGTCTACGCTCCGCGTCCCCGCCAGTACGCGATCGCCCGTGCGGCGCGGCATGGGGAGCGCCTCGCCCGTCAGGAGGCTTTCGTCCACGTCTCCCGCCCCCAGCGCCACCAGCCCGTCCACCGGAAACGTCTCGCCAGGGCGGACACGCACCCGTGCGCCTGGCGCCAGCTCGTCCGCTGGTACCTCCTCCTCTCCCTCAGCCCTCACCCACCGCGCCACCGCCGGCAGTCGCTCCTGCAGCCTCGCAAGCGCGTCACTCCCGCGCTTCTGGGCCCGCACCTCCAGGTAGTGCCCAAAGGTGACCAGATACAGCAGCATCGACGCCGTGTCAAAGTACGTGCGCGTGCCGCCCGTCTGAAGCACGCGGAGCGAATGCATCACCGCCGCGAGCGCGCCCAGCGCGATCAGCGTGTGCATGTTCGGCCGGCCGCGCACAAAAGCCGCCGTGCCAGCGCGTAGGATCGGCAGTCCAAGGAGCCCCAGCACCGGAATCGCGCCCAGCAGCATCATCCACTGGAAGATGCGCACGATCCACTCGCTCTCCGGTGTCGCCCATCCGAGGAGCTCGCGCCCATAGACCATCCCGGACACGAGCATGTCGTGCACGACGAACAGCCCGGCCACCAGCAGCTTCTGGAAGAGCGCCTCTTCCTCGTCGTCCCCCTTCTCGCCGGGCAGCCATGCCCGGTAGCCGGCCCGCCTCACCGCCGAGACGCAGCGCCGCGTGTCGGTGCGCGCCGGGTCGTACGTCACCCGCGCCTGCCGCTGCGCCACGCTCACCTCGGCATCCAGCACTCCCGGCACACGCCGCAGTCGTTCGGAGATGAGCCAGCCGCACGAGGCGCACCACAGCCCGGAGAGACACAGGACCGTGGTGCACGCCTCGTGCGGCGGCTCCGCCGCGGCTGCCGGCGCGGCGTCCATCGCGCCCGTCGTGGGCGCTTCGGCCAGCAGCCGTGAGACTTCCAGGCAGGACGGGCAGCAGAACGCAAGGCCGGCTTGGTCGCGCAGCGGGTGCGGCGCGGGCAACCCGCACAGCGCACACGGTGTGTGCCCCTCAGTCGCTACGCGCGGGCCGGTTGCGAGCGTCGCTACCACAGCGCCACCGGCCCCAGCGCGAAGTGCCCCACCGTGCCCAGCGCCGCCAGGCCGCGCAGCGCGAGCTGCGTGCCGAACGCGCCCGTGACCAGCGCCGCCGCGCGCCGCGGCCAGGCGGCGGCCGAGGCCGAGAGGCGGTGCCCCGCCGCCGCCAGCGCCACGTGTGCCGGCAGCGTCCCCACGCCAAACGCCAGCATCGCCAGCGCTCCCTCCAGCGGCGACGCGGCGGCGCCCGCGGTGAGCAGCGCCGCGAGCACCAGCCCGCACGGCAACATCCCCCACACGAGACCGCTTTCGTAGAGACTCGCCTTGCGCGCCGCGGCGGCGCGCATCGCGCCGCCCCAACGGCGGGCGGCGCCCGCCAGCAGCCGGTCGGGCGGTGCCACCCGCCCTAGCAGCGCCGCCGCAAAGTACAGCGCCGCCGCCGCCCCCCCCA
>DASTZM010000634.1:0-4107 GCA_035764305.1 Chloroflexota bacterium
ATCCGCGACGGCGCCATCGGCCGGATCGTCAAGGTCCGGCTCCCAGATGTGCACAACAAGGCCCCCAACTACTACGAGCGCGGCGTCGGCGGGCGCGCCCGCCCGACCCAGTGGCGCGCGTCGCGCAAGACCGCGGGCGGCGGCGCGCTGATCATGAACGCCATCCACCAGATCGACGTCCTGCGCTTCATCACCGGGCTCGAGGTCGAGCGCGTCTCGGCGGAGTGGGTGAACTTCACGGGCCGCGCCGAGGTCGAGGACATGATCAACGTCGTCCTGCGCTACGACAACGGCGCCATCGGGACCATCGACACCGCCAACTACGCGCCCGGCGGCGGCGAGGCGCACGTGCTGCGGATCTACGGCACGCGCGGTCAGCTGCAGCTCGAGCGCTCCGGACTGAAGGCCTACGTCGACGAGCCATTCGCCGACCTGACGGTCGGCGAATGGCAGGACGTACCGACCGAGCGTGCGCGCGACTCGCGCACGCTGCTACTGGAAGACTTCGTCCGCTCGGTCGCCACCGGCGCTCCGCCGCCGGTGACTGCGAGGGACGGTCGCGCCGCGCTGCAGACCGTCCTCGCGGCGTACGAGGCAGCCGAGCGCGGCCGGACGGTGCGCCTGGACGAGTTGGCGAGCGCGGTCGCGGTGTAAGGCGCGCCGAACCGTCCTATCCCCCTCCGGCGCCGCCCGAGCGCCTACGCGTGCGCCGCCAGGATCGCCTGGTCGGCGCTCCAGTGGACGCGCTCGTCACCGAGCTCGGTCAGGATCCCACCCTGGCGCAGACGAGCGGCGACGGCGCGCTGCACGCCGGCCAGCCGCACCTCGCCACCACCCTTGTGCTGGCGCTCGATCACCTCCTGGATCGCCTGGAGTCCCATCGCGTCGACCGACGGGACTCCGCGCAGCGACAGGATCAGCGTGTCCGACGCGGGTACGCCCTCGAGCGACTCCAGGAAGGCGGTTACGCTGCCAAAGAACAGCGGCCCGCTGACGTAGATCACCTGCACGTGAGGGTGAATCGACTCGAGCGCGTGGCCGCGGTGGCGCAGGCGCTCGGCGTCGACCGGCTCGCGCGCGATATCGATCAGGCTCGCCTGCCGCAGGAAGACGAGCCCCGATACAGCCACGCCGATCACAATCGCCTGGGTCAGGTCCAGCGCGACGGTCGCCAGCATGGTGACCACCATCGCAATCACCGCGTGGCGCAGGCGCCGGTGGAAGAAGAAGCGGATCGTCTCCCACTCGTTCATCCGGGCCGCCGTGACCAGCAGCACCCCACCTAGTGCCGCCAGCGGCACGCGCGCGATGAGCGGCGCCGCGACAAGCGACGCGAGCAGGATGGCCAGACCGTGGATGATGCTCACCAGCCGCGTCCGACCGCCGCTCTTCACTCCCACGCTCGTGCGGGCGATGGCCGCGGTGGCTGGCACGCCACCCAGAAACGGGAGGAGCACGTTGCCGATGCCCTGCGCGACGAGCTCCTGATTGTTGTCCATCTTGGTGCCGGTCATCGTCCCGGCAACGGCGCCACACAGCAGCGATTCGATCGCGCCGAGCGCCGCGATGGAGAAGGCCGGCAGCGTCAGCCCGACGAACAGCTCGGGCTGCAGCATCGACGGCACGAGCCGCTGCTCCAGCACGATGCCCCGCGGGATCTCGCCGATGGTGGCGACGTTCCAGTCCAGCACCGCCGCGGCCACAGTGGCGACCGCGACGCCGAGCAAGGCGCCCGGCGCGCGGCGAGCGAAGCGTAGGCAGACGATCATGACCGCGACAACGATCGCGGCGGTCGAGACGGCACGCCAGTTGGGCGAGATCCCCGCCCTGGCGTAGGCGGCAAGGTGCTCGACCGCCGTTGTGTGCCCCTCTACGTGTGTGCCCAGCACGTTGTCGAGCTGGCCGATGCCGATGATCAGCGCGATGCCCGACGTGAACCCGGTGATGACGGGAGACGGGATGTACGACACGACCCGCCCCATCCGGAACAGGCCGAGCAGGAAGATCAGCACGCCGGCCATGGCGCCGGCCACCCAGACACCCTGGATGCCGTAGTGGCCGGCGACCACGATCAGCACCGCGGACATCGCGCCGGTCGGCCCCGAGATCTGGAACGGAGCGCCGCCCAACGCCCCGAGCAGCACCCCCGCGACGATGGCGGTCACCAGTCCGGCCGCCGCCGTTGCGCCCGAAGCGACTCCGAACGCGAGCGCAAGCGGGAGGGCGACCGCCGCGACGGTCAGGCCGGCAACCAGGTCAGCCTGGAGGTCCCGCCGCGAGTAGTCGCCGAACTCTCTGCGCCAGAGGTGGAAGAGTGCCGGGCTGACGATGCGCGATTCTAGGAGTTGGCGTCACCCCACGGCGCACGATAGCCTTGTCGGCCGCTCGCCACAGCCGGCTGACCGCGCCGCTCACCGCCAGCGCGACTAGACCGTCGCGCCGACGAGCTGGTCGATCCTGGTCTGGGCCTCCTCCTGGCCGGCGAACTGGGCCTGGTAGAGCTCGGCGTAGTGGCCGCCCGCCCGCAGGAGCCCGGCGTGCGTGCCCCGCTCCATGACCACCCCGTGGTCGAGCACCACGATCTGGTCCGCGTTGCGGATCGTCGACAGCCGGTGCGCGATCACGAACGTCGTGCGCCCCCGCATCACGTTCTCCAGCGCCCGCTGGATCAGCACCTCGGTCTCGGTGTCCACGTCGCTCGTCGCCTCGTCCAGAATCAGGATCCGCGGGTCCTTCAGAATCGCCCGCGCCAGCGCGATCCGCTGCCGCTGCCCGCGCGACATCAGGACGCCGCCCTCGCCCGTCCACGACTCGTACCCATCCGGGAGCTGGCTGATGAACTCGTCGGCGTTGGCTTGGCGAGCGGCCTCCTCGACCTCCGCGTCGGTCGCGTCAAGCCGGCCGTAACGGATGTTCTCCCGGATCGTCGCGCCGAACAGGAACGTCTCCTGGATCACGACCGCAATCTGGTCGCGCAGGCTCTTGAGCGAGATGTCGCGCAGGTCGTGGCCATCCAGCGTGAGGCGACCGCCGTCGGGGTCGTAGAACCGTGGGATCATGTTGACGCACGTCGTCTTGCCCGAGCCGGTGTGCCCTACCAGCGCGACAATCTGCCCCGGTTCGGCGACGAGTGACACGCCGTGCAGCACGGGCTTGCCCTTCTCGTAGGCGAAGGTCACGTCCTCGAAACCGACGCGACCCTCGGCGCGCCCGAGCGTCAGCGCGCCGGGCTTGTCGCGCACGTCGGGCTGCTCGTCGATGAACTCGAAGATGCGCTCGGCGGCGGCGATGGCCTGCTGGATCGTGTTTTGGAGGCGGATCAGATCCTCGACGGGCTGATAGAACTGGATCAGGTAGCTCACGAAGGCGACCAGCGTCCCCACCGACAGGGCGCCGTTCAGGATCTGCCAGGTCCCGACCGACAGGATCAGCGCCATCCCGAACGCGCTGATCATCTGAATGGCCGGCGTGGCCACGGCCTGTACACCGGCCGTGGAGAGGTTGGCGCGGAGGTTCCCCTGGTTCTCCTCCTGGAAGCGACGGCGCTGCGTCCCCTCCTGCGCGAACGCCTTGGAGACGCGCACGCCCGAGATGTTCTCCTGGAGGACGTTGTTGACGTCCGCCATCTTCTCCTGGACGCGCAGGTAGCGTACGCGCAGCTTCTCGGCCGAGATCAGGCTCGCGATCAGCAGCAGCGGTACCGTGCAGAAGACGAGCAGCGTCAGCTGCCACGACAGCAGGAACATGATGATCGCGAAGGCGACCATGTTGAGGATCGAGACCATCGCGCGCACCGTCCCACCGTTGACGGCGTTCTGCATCACCTGGATGTCCGAGGTGGTGC
The DNA here is from genome assembly GCA_035764305.1 of Chloroflexota bacterium. GTDB lineage: Bacteria > Chloroflexota > UBA11872 > UBA12225 > UBA12225 > DASTZM01. Next base: position 3,845 of record DASTZM010000634.1, read on the forward strand.
GAGAGATGATCTCGCCGGTACCCCACTTCTCGAAGAAGCGCAGCGAGAGGTTCTGCGCGTGCTCGAACAGGTCCTTCGCCAGCTTGTAGACCAGCTGCTGGGCGACGTTGAGCACCAGGTAGCGCTCGCCGAACGAGAGTCCGTAGCGCGCCGCCTGCATCACGGTCAGACCGATGCCGATCCACAGCAGCTCGTCGGCTCGGCCGGCCGGGATCGTGTTGTCGATCACGTGCTTGAAGGCCAGCGGCATGAGCATCTGCAGA
>DASTZM010000635.1:0-2610 GCA_035764305.1 Chloroflexota bacterium
GCGCGCGCCTCTGGGCCGGGCGCAAAGGCGCCGCCGGCGCCATGGGCCACCTGGCCCCCAACTACTACATCCAGGACGGTGTCGTCCCGCGCTCCAAAATGGTCGACGTCCTCGCCAGGATCGAACAGATCGCCCGGCGCGAGCGCCTGCGCGTCGTCAACGTCTTCCACGCCGGCGACGGCAACCTCCACCCCACCGTCGTCTTCGACGCGCGCGAGCCCGGTCTGCTCGCGCGCGTCATCGACGCCGGCGCCCAGATTCTGCGCGTCTGCGTCGACGCCGGCGGCACGCTCTCCGGCGAGCACGGCATCGGCCTCGAGAAGATGGCCTACCTCGATTGGGTCATGTCGCCCGCCGACCAGCGCGCGCAGCACGCGCTCAAGCGCGTCTTCGATCCCACCGGCCACCTCAACCCCGGCAAGCCATTCTCTGGTTCGTTTCCTGCGCCGGTGGCAGCCGTGGCAGTGGGAGTGTCCTGATGCAGGAGGCGCTCAGGTGGCTCGCCGCCCACGAGGCGCTGCTCGTCTTCCTCGCCATCTTCTTCGAGGAGTGCGGCATCCCCATGCCGCTCCCCGCCGACGTCGCCATGGCCGTCGCCGGCCACGCCGTCGCCCAGGGGCGCATGCGACTCCTGGACGCCTTTCTGATCGGCCAGAGCGCCACGCTCGCCGGCTCGTCGGTCCTCTACTGGGCCGGGCGGCGGGGCGGGCGCTCGCTCCTCCTGCGCTACGGCCGCCTGCTGCGCCTCGGGCCCGAGCGGATCGACCGCATGGAGCGCCTGGTGCGCCGCCTGGGGCCGCTGGCCGTCATCATCGGCCGGCAGATCCCCGGTCTGCGCCTCGCGTCGCCGCTCGCCTGCGGCGTGTTCGGCATCCCCTTCCGCACGTTCGTGCCGGCCATGATCGTCGGCTCGTCGGTCTACATCGCCATCTTCCTCGCGCTCGGCGCCTTCGGCGGCGCCATGCTCGTCAACGCGCTCAGCCGCGGCCTGCAGCCCCTGCGCTTCGTCGTCGCCACCGTCCTGCTCATCGCCGCGCTCCTCCTACTCCGCCGCCTCGGCCGCCGCGCCGCCGCGGCCGAGGCGGCCGACGCCGCGGCGCAGCTCCATCTCGGTCACGCCCTGCCGCCCGGCGCGGCGGCGCCGGGCGGCCTCGTCTACCACGTCCCCCCCCGCCGCGCCGCGGAGGCCGGGCTCGCCGCCGGACTCGGCGCCTCCGCCATCACCGGTCTGGTCTTCGTCTGGCTGCTCGGCCTGCTCGGCCTGCTCAGCCAGACCCGCCCCGAGATCGCCCTCGCGCGCTTCCTCGCCTCCGCCCAGGTCAGCCTCCCACCGCTGCGCGCCGGCGCCGCCCAGCTCGTCTTCGCCGGCCTCGTCGTCTCGGTCCCCGTCGTCGTCGCCGTGCAGCTCGGCTACGCGCTCGTCTACGCGCTCTTCGCCGCGCGCCGCCTCCGCGGCCCCGGCGTCGTGCGCGGGTTGCTGTTTGGCTTCTCGGCCTGGCTGTGCACCGGCGTCGCCGTTTTTCCCCTGGCCGGCGCCGGCCCGTTCGGCCTCTTCCTGGAGCTGGGCGAATTCTCGCTCGCCGGCACGCTGCTCCTGCACGCCGTCTTCGGCGCCGCGCTCGGGTCGCTCTACCGCATGGCCCTCGTCGCCCGCCGGCCGGGGCGCCACGGCGGCCGCGCCGCGCGCCGCGGCCGGGGCGCCGCGCCGCACGGCGCCAACGTGTCCGGCGGCGACCCGGTGGGCGGCGAGCCACTCACTCCCGCGCGGCGATAGGCGTCAGCCCCGCCCGCACCACGTCCCCCACCCCCACCAGCGGCCGGCACGTCGCCGGCAGGCGCAGCGCCACCCGCGACCCGAACTTGATCATCCCCAGGCGCTGTCCCGCGAAGACGTTCTCCCCCGGCTTCACCCACCCGACGATCCGCCGCGCAATCAGCCCCGCCATCTGACTCACCGCGCACGGCCCCCACTCGGTCTCCAGGTAGATCGTGCGCCGGTAGTTCTCCGCCGCGCCGGCGAACAGCGCCGGACGGAACCCCCCCGGCGCCACCTCCACGCGCGTCACCCGTCCCGCCAGCGGCGCGCGCTGCACGTGCACGTGCCACAGCGCCAGGAAGATCGAGATCTCCATCATCTCGACGCCGAAGTGCGCATCCTCCACACGCCGGATCTGCACCACCCGTCCATCGGCCGGCGCCAGCGCCCGGTCGGTCGTTGCCGGTGGCGTGCGCTCCGGGTCGCGCAGCGCCGCCGCCACCGCCGTCGCCGTGCCCAGCGCCAGCAGCGTCAGCGTCCGGTGCCCCCGCCCCGCCAGCGCCGCCGCCAGCCCCGCCAGCGGCGCCAGCACCAGCCACCCCTCCGCCAGCGGGCGGCGCGCCGCCCCCACCCAGCGCCGCATCACGCCGACGCGCGGAGCAGCAGCGCCGGCGGGACGTTCCACACGTACGGGTGGCGCTCGCACGCGCCGAAACACTCGCGCACCAGCGGCGGCAGGTACCACGGGTGGTACTGCAGCGCCAGAAACGTCCCACCCGGCCGCAGCGCGCGCTGTGCCACCGCCAGGATCTCGCGCGTTACGTCGCGCCCCATCAGACTGAACGGCAGCGCCG
>DASTZM010000636.1:0-2133 GCA_035764305.1 Chloroflexota bacterium
TTCGAGCTGCACCGGCGCTCGCCGTACCTGGGCAAGCGCGACCTGTTCGGCGAGGTGAGCGAGGGGGCGCACGAGAACGGCATCGTCGTCGTCGCGCGCATGGACTCGTCGCGCGCCAACGAGCGCTTCTACTTCGAGCACCCCGACTGGTTCACCGTGGACGCCGACGGCAAGCCGTACCGCGCCGGGGACTTCGACGGCCCCTTCTACACCGCCTGCATCAGCGGCCCCTACTACCGCGAGTACCTGCCGAAGGTGCTGCAGGAGATCTGCGAGCGCTACAAGCCCGAGGGCTTCTCCGACAACTCATGGTCGGGACTGGGCCGCGGGAACATCTGCTACTGCCCCCACTGCGCCGCCTCCTTCGCCGACTTCAGTGGCGGGAAGCGCCTCCCGCGCGCCAAGAGCTGGGACGATGCCACGTACCGCGCCTGGGTCGAGTGGTCCTACGCACAGCGGATCAGCCTGTGGGAGCTGAACAACGCCGTGACGCACCGCTACGGCGGTCCGGACTGCGAGTGGTCGGGCATGAACAGCGGCAGCCTGGTCAACCAGTGCCGCTCCTTCCGTGACTGGCGGGCGATGACGTCCCGTGTGCGAATCATCTTCCTGGATCACCAGGGGCGCTCCCAGACCGGCGCCATCTGGCAGAACGCCGAGCAGGGCAAGCTCGTGCGCAGCCTGATGGGCGACGACGCGCCGATGCCTGAGTCGATCGCCTTCTACAACAACACCCAGAACTACCGCCTCTCCTCCAAGCCCGAGCCCGAAGTGCGCCTCTGGTTCGCGGCGGCTGTGGCCGGCGGGATCCACCCCTGGTGGCACCACGTCGGGTCCGACCACGAGGACCTGCGCATGTTCCGCACTGGGGCGCCGCTGTTCACGTGGCACCGGCGCAACGAGCGCTATCTGCGCGACCGGCGCCACCTGGCCTCGGTGGCGGTCGTCTACTGGCAGCGCAACACCGACTTCTTCGGACGCGACGACGCCGAGGAAAAGTGCGACCTCCCGGCGCGTGGCCTGGGACAGGCGCTGGTGCGCGCGCGCATCCCGTACGCCATGGTCAGCGCCGACCAGCTGGGGACAACCGATCTCTCGCGCTACCGGGCGCTGCTCCTTCCCAATGTGGGCGCGCTGACCGACGAGCAGTGCGCCCAGCTGCGCGCGTACGTCGCGCAGGGCGGGGGCCTCTTCGCCACCGGGGAGACGTCGCTCTACGACGAGTGGGGGGATCGGCGGGCCGACTTTGGCCTGGCCGACGTCTTCGGCGCGCACGCCGTCGGGCAGACTCTGGGCGCGCCGACCGACGCCACGGCGCGCGCGCGCGGCGGGATCCGCGCCGATCCCTCCTACATGCGCTTCGCCGATACGCCCGGCAAGCGCCCCGAGCCGCTGCGCGTCGGCCCGTCATCGGCGTTCACGGGCGGGTGGGACGAGACCGCCCATCTGCCCTTCGGAGGCGAGCTGACGCTCACCCGCCCCGCCGGAGATGGCGCGCGCGTCGCACTGACCTACGTGCCGCCGTTCGCGACCCACCCGCCCGAGTTCTCCTATATGAAGGTCGAGCGCACGGGCCTGCCGTGTCTCTATCTCACGGAGGGAAAGAAGGGCGCGGGGCGCGTCGCGTACCTGCCCGCGGACGTCGACCGGCTGTACTGGCGCACGAATCAGCCCGACCACGGCGATCTGCTCGCCTCGCTCGTGCGTTGGGTCGCCCAGGATGACTTCCCCATCCGCGTGGACGGGCCCGGCCTCATGGACGTGCACGCGTACGTCCAGGGTGGGAGTCAGCCGGAGAGCGGCTCCGGCGCCGTCGAGGCGGCGAAGCGCGTCATCGTGCACGTCGTCAACCTGACGCACGCCAACGGCTGGAAGGCGCCGGTGGACGAGCTGATCGAGGTGGGACCAGAGCGAGTCAGCGTCACGCTGCCGAAGGGTGTCCGCGCCGCCAGTGCGCGCCTGCTAGTGGCCGGCAAGGCGGCCGACGTCGCCGTACGCGCTGGGTCGGCGACAGTCGAGCTGCCCGGCGTGCGCGACCACGAAGTCCTCGTGATCGAGCTGGCTACGCGCTGAGCCGCGCGGCGTACAGCTCGCGCGCGTTCTCGGCCGCGATGCGCCGTCGTGCCTCCGGCG
>DASTZM010000637.1:0-2031 GCA_035764305.1 Chloroflexota bacterium
TGCTTCACGACCGCGCCGCGCTCGCCGGCCTCGCCATCATCGGCGGCATGGCGCTCCTCGCCGTCTTCGCCCCCCTCGTCAGCCGGCACGATCCCCTCGCGCAGGAGCTCGTCCAGCGTCTCAAGCCCCCCACCGGCGCGCACTGGTTCGGCACCGACAACCTCGGCCGTGACGTCTTCTCGCGCGTCCTGCACGGCGGACGCATCTCCCTGCGCGTCGGCTTCGTCTCCGTCGCCGCCGGCGCCTTCGTCGGCTCGCTCCTCGGCTTGATCGCCGGCTACGCCGGTCGCGTCGCGGACTCGGTCATCAGCCGCGTGATGGAGATCGTGCTCGCCTTCCCCTCCACCCTGCTCGCCATCGCCATCGTCGCCGCGCGCGGCCCAGGCATCGAAAACACCATGATGGCCATTAGCGCCATCAGCGTGCCTGTCTACGCCCGCCTGATGCGCTCAAGCGTGCTCGCGCTCAAAGAGCGCGACTACGTAATGGCCGCACGCTGCATCGGCGCCAGCGGCGGGCGCATCCTGTTCGGCCACATCCTGCCCAACGGCCTATCGCCGCTCATCGTCCAGGCCACCCTCGGCATCGCCACCGCCATCATCGAAGCCGCCGCCCTCGGCTTCCTTGGCCTCGGTGCCCAGCCCCCCACACCGGAGTGGGGCCTCATGCTCACCGACGCGCGCAACTTTCTGCTCAACGCCCCCTGGGCCATGATCTTCCCGGGCGGTGCCATCATGGTCACCGTCCTCGGCTTCAACCTCTTCGGGGACGGGCTGCGCGACGCCCTCGACCCGCAGATGAAGCAGACATAACCCACGCCGCCGCCGGACCGCTAGCGCGTGCGCCTCTCGGCCGCTATGATGGCCGCAGCCAAACTAAGGGGGACCGCGGCATGACAGACACCATCGGTGGGATAACCGGCAACGGCGTGACCAGCGGAGGACTGGTCAATCGGATGATCCGCGCGGCGCGCCTGGACACCAACCTCTACGAGGAGGTCGAGGCCGACAAGGACGCCACCACCCAGGCGGCCATCGTCGTCGTCATCGTCGCCGTCTGCAGCGCGATCGGCGCGGCGCTCTCCGCGGTGATAACCGGCAGCCAGACCGGCATCGTCGGAGGCGTCATCGGCGGGCTGATCTCCGCCATCGTCGGCTGGCTGATCTGGGCATACGTCACCTACTTCATCGGCACGCGCATGTTCGGCGGCACCGCCACGCCGGGTGAGCTGCTTCGCACCATCGGCTTCGCCAACTCGCCGGGCGTGCTCAACCTGCTCGGCTTCATCCCGATCGTCGGCCCGCTCATTCGCCTCGTCGTCTTCTTCTGGCTCCTCGTCGCCGGCGTCGTCGCCGTCCGCCAGGCGCTCGACTTCGACACCGGCAAGGCCGTCATCACCACCGTCATCGGGTGGCTCGCGCTGCTCATCATCCCCTTCATCCTCGCCGCCATCGGCCTCGGCGCGGCCGCCGCCACGTTCGGGATGTAGTCGCCCTCCGCCGGTAAAGGACGCCCAACCGGCGGGCGCTACTTGCGCGCCCGCCGGTCCTTCGCCAGATCCTGACCCAGCCGCTCCGCCCACGCTGAGCGGACCCGCCGCGCCGTCTTGCGGTCCGGCAGGATGCGGCAGATCGGGCCGTCCTCGCACATGTCCATACAGTCCACTGGGATCACCGACACGCGGCCGGGCCCCAGCGCCCCCTGACTCTTGAGCGATCCGAGCAGTGCGTCCAGCGCCTCACGTGCGCCCGCCCGCGTGCAGCACCCCCCCACGCAGAACTGCACGCTCAGCTTCCCTTTCGTCAGGGACGCCCGTCGGCAGTCGTTGCAGAGGAGCGCGATCGCGGGCCCGCCTCAGACGGTCGACCGCGTCGCGGAGGGTTTCCCACACTGGGGGCAGACCCCCTCAGTCCGGCGCTCGCCGTACATCGGCAGGTCTTTGTAAGCCATTTTCTGATGCTACAATTCCGCCGCAATGGCCTACGTCATTACCGAGCCCTGCATCGGGGTCAAGGACTCCTCGTGCGTCGA